>JARHZT010000055.1 GCA_029258015.1 Malacoplasma sp.
TTTTATTACTCCCTAGTCGTAATGCTAGGGATTTTTTATTCAAAAAAATGCTCATTTTTAAAAATCTTATTTATAATTTTTATAAATAAGGACTAACTTATGAATATATTATTACAAAATCTATCTATTATTTCGTTAATAGTTATGGGTATTCCCATGCTTTTGTTTTTAATATTAGTGTTTTCAAAGAAAAAAATATCTGAGAATACTAATATATATTTATATGCATTTAGTACTGGAATGCTAGTTATTTTAGCTACCTTTGGATTGATGGGTGAAAGTTTACATGAATTAGAAGGATTTTTTAAGAAAAATCCCAATATGACACATACAAATGAGATCTTAACTGAGATAGGGATTATTGGTGGTGGAGCTGTTTTAGGTTTGATATTAGCAGTTTGTTTAAAAACCGTAGTATTTAAGATACAAAAAACCAAAACATTTTCTCATGATGGACATAGTGATTCTAAATGTTGTGTAGTAAATATCGAAGAACTTATTCATAAAAATGGAAAAATTGCATCAATCTTTATAATATCTACTCATAAATTTATTGATGGTATTAGTTTAGGTGTATTAGCAAATTCTGCTACTACTTTATTTGCTTTTGAAAATTTAGGAACAATAATATTATTCTTATTGCATGATTTACCAATATTTATAATTATTTTCTATATACAAAAATCATTAAATATGCCTAATAAAAAGATATTCTGATATAGTCTTTTACTATCGTTTATTACAGTTCCATTCATTTTTATTGGTGGATTTTTAGGAAATTGATTAGAAGATTCATTACCACTATTCATGCCATTTATTGAAAGTATGATTGGTGCAATACTATTATTTACAACATTGATGGAAATAGTTCCAGAATTTATCCACAACCATCACCTTTGTAGTAAACACTGGTATATAACTGTTACATGATTATCTTTTGGAATGATCCTATCAATAGTTTTAAATCTAATTCATGTGCATTAAATAAAAACTAGTTATTAAAAAAGCAGATAAAATTCTTTTTTTATCTGCCATTTTTTATTCCCTCGTCTATTTTGATTAAAAAAACATAGTTTTTCAATATATGAATTATACAATTTTTTATATTTTTATAGGTAATTTGTTGATAAAAAAAGAATTATATCTAACAAAACAGACAAAAAAATTATATGAGCTTTATATGATGATTCTGAATCTTCATATAAAAAAGCTATAAAGAAGAATTTTGATGGTTTGTTTGAAGTGCATTGTGTAGGAATTAATGATGTCAAATTCAAAGAAGATAAAGATTATTTTTATCACAGAATAGATTTGTCTTTAAATAATTGAAACTTATTTGAAGAACTAAAAAGATTACCAAAACCATTTCTTATTCTGGCTAGTCCTCCATGTGAATCATGAAGTGGAGCTGATTGTGGTGGGAAAATGTTTAAGAAGATAGATGAAAATGGTAATTGATGCGTTCAAAATAGAAAATATTATGAAGAATACAACAAAACATCACATCCTGTTAAAAGACGTTATTTTCTACAAAAAGAAAAAGGAAGAATACTTGGAGAATCAACAATAGGAGCAACAATTTCTATTATTGAATATTTTAAACCTAATGTTTGAATTATAGAAAACCCCCAAACATCTAAAATGTGAGATTTTCAAAAAAACCATTGAAACTTTCAAGGTATAGAAAATTTAGCTTATTATTCATCATATGATTCTAATTTCTCTAAAAAACCAACCATTTTTAAAAGCAATATAAAATTGAATTTAAAAAAGGATAAAACACCAGGAAATAAAGCTCATATGTCTAAAGGGTCTTATAGACAAAGAAGTTCAATTCCTTCTGAATTAATAAAAGACATTATTTCTATAGTAATGGAAAACAATAAGGACTATTTTGAATATGAATAAATATTCTAAAGAAGCTTTAGAGAAAAAATTTAAAAGGATATGTCAATGTTTTGGTCTATATGATTTAATGTTTTGCAAAACTGAAGAAGAAGCAAAGATAGCTAATAATGAATCACCTAAATTATGAAATATGGATACATCATTTTATAGAATAATTAAAAAGTTTCATGAAAACACAAAAGATGAGAATATTGAGTTATTTAAAAATAATGATTTAGTTCTAAATAAAATTAATAATACAAATAGATGAAATCTTTTTGTATCAAACATTGATGTTACACCAAGACAGGTTTTAAAAGGTGAAATAGGATCTGCAAAATCGACAGTACAACAATATTTAAAAACACTGTATATGTTTAAATTGATTTCTATTCCAGATTTTAAAGACGTAAAAAGTAAAATAATGATTGAAAACAAACACTTTGCCTTCAATCTTAATTTTTATGGTTTTTATAATGCTGATAGTATTGATGATTGATTAGACATAAGTAATATGTTTTATTTAATAACTGATGGTATAAAGAATGATTTTAAAATGTTTAAGCACTTCAGTTTTTCTTTATTTATGTCTATTGTTGCTTTTTTAGATGATCCAAAAAATAAGATACTAAATCCTAGTGATGAAGTTTTAAATAGTATAGGATTTTTAAAAGATAAAAATGAAAATAATGAAAAAGATTCTTTAAATAAAAAATTAAATCTAAATGAGAAATTAAAAAAGATATGAAAAGAAACTTACTCTCAATTGTGTGAAGTGTTCATAAATAAAATAAAAGAATCACAAAAATTAAATTCTCATAATGAAATACTAGAGTATTTTTTATCAACACTTGAAACTTTATTAGGAATTAAAAATATAGATTTAAGCGATTATAAAACTACAGATTTTGTAAATTATAAGGGAATAATAAATAAAGAAAAAGAAATATCGAAAGCAAGATCTAAACTTAGAGATAATATTTTAAAAGCTAGAAATAAATTAAATGATAGATATTATTCTGACATCACACCTATTGATGAAAGTATAAATTTTATTCATGATTGCATAGAACAACAAGAAGCAGCACATATAATAGCAGTTTCTGAAATAAAGAAAATGATAGAAAAAGATGAAGAAGCATTTGAATATTTAAGTAATCCAAATAATGGAATAATTATGGACCATATTTATCATGATGCATTTGATAGAGGGTGAATTAACTTTAATTTAAAGGGTGAAATGATAGCTACATGAAAATGGAATGAAGTTTATGTGGATGATAATAATAACTATAAAAAATACCCTTTGATGAAAATAAAAGAAGAAGTTTTTAATGATGAAATGAAAAATTTCATTATGGAAAAATACACTAATAAAAAATAAATTCATAAATAGATTTAAAAAGGTGTAATATTTAACATATTGAGGTGATTTTTTTGTATGTTTAGATTGATAAAAATGCTTAGGGGTAAAGACTTAGCTCTTACCTTTTTGAGTTTATTTTTAACTATTCTTCAAGTTGGATGTGATATTGCACAACCATTTTTACTTACAGAATTAATGTCTGTAGAAAGTACAGATCACTCAGCTCTTTTATGACAAATATGAAAAGTTGGACTAATAATGATTTCGTTAGCAGTTATCAGCTTTTTATTGGGTAGTATTTCTACATTTACTACAGCAAGAGTTAGTGTAAGATTAGGAAGTAAAATTAGATATGAATTATTTAGAAAAGTGCAATCACTTACATTTGTTGAAATAGATGAATTTTCAGCAGCTTCATTAATAACAAGAATTACGAATGATGTTATGTTTTTCCAAAACACATTAATCTTAATTTTAAGAGTTTTATTGAGAAGTATACTTATCTTTATCGGAGGTATAATTGCATCATTTATTTATAGTGCTCAATTAACCTCTATGGATGGATCAAATTTATGATGGTTAGCATTTATAGTATTAGGATTCTTATTTACACTAATGCTATTAATGGGATTATTAATTTCTTTTGCTGTTCCATACTTTAAAAAGCAACAAAAGCAATTAGATAAAACAAACGGAAGAATGAGAGAAAATCTTTTAGGAATTAAAGTTGTAAAAGCATTTAATTTGCAAAACCAACAAATTGCTAACTTTGATGCTCAAAACTCTTTATTAAAATCAACTGCTATAAAAGGACAAAGAATAGGATTTTCTGTATTACCTTTAATTCAATTCTTTGTACAAGTATCAATTGTTGTATTACTAATAGTTTCTTCATATTTATTAGGTGAAGGATCTAATGGAATTGTTCCATCATTTATTCAAATGGTTTCATTGATGGTTTTAGGAATTATTTTATCTGTTATGGTTTTTGTAAACCTAGCAAGTGCAAAAGCAAGTTGTGATAGAATAAATGAAGTGTTTAATGCAGAGCCATCAATTCCAAGAAATGAAAGTGAAAATAAAATAACAACTTCAAAAGTAGAATTTAAAAACGTTAATTTCAGATACAACACAGGAAATAAAGAATTAAATATTTTAGAAGATATATCATTTACTGCAAACCCTGGTGAAATGATAGGAATTATAGGACCTACAGGAAGTGGTAAAACTACATTAATTAATTTAATTACTAGAAATTATGATGTGAATAGTGGAGAAATCAAAATATCAGATTTCAATATAAAAGATATTAATTACAACTCCCTTAGAGATTCAATTGGTGTATCTCCTCAAAAAAGTTTATTATTTTCTGGAACAATAAAATCTAATTTAATGTTTGGTAAAGAAGATGCTACAGATGAAGAATTAATAGATGCATGTTCAAAAGCTGAAGCATATGAATTTATTAAACAAAAAGAAGGTGGATTAGAAGCTAGTGTTGAACAAAGAGGTTCAAATTTCTCTGGTGGTCAAAAACAAAGATTATCTATAGCAAGAGCATTAGTTAGAAAACCTAAGATTTTAATATTAGATGATTCAACAAGTGCTTTAGATATGTTAACTGAATCTAAAGTGCAAAAAAATATCCGTAGTTTAAAATCTTCAACAATATTCTTAGTAGGGCAAAGAATCTCAGCAATTTCAAAAGCTGATAAGATTATTGTTTTAGATAAAGGTAAAATGGTCGGATATGGATCACATGAAGAATTATTAAAAAATTGTAGCTTATATAAAGAAATATCAGAATCACAAGCGGTAACTGTTGAAGGATAATTATGAATACAAGTATTAAAATTAATAAACAAAAACTAAAATCCTTCGCATATAACGAAGAAAAAAGACAGTTAGATTTCAAAATCACTTTTAGAATACTTTATAAGTATGTTAGCTATTTTAAAATTTGATTTTGAATTTCTGTTGGATGTGCTTTATTAGCTACTACGCTTAATTTAATCTTGATTATAGGAATGGGTGATTTATCTGTTCTTATTAATCATGTTATTAAGCAAAATATATGAAAACAAAATATAGCAGGAAGTCAAATTGAATTTATACCAACAAACTTCTTTGTAATCTATGCAGGAATTTTGATTATAGGTTATTTCTTTAATGCATTAGCCAGTTGGTTCATGAGTATGATAGTTGTAGGTATATCCCAAAATATGGGTTATAGAATTAGAATGGATTTATTTAATAAAGTCCAAATGCTATCTGTTAAATATTTTGATAGCCATGAAAGCGGAGACATTATGAGTGTTTTAACTAATGATGTTTACAACCTTGTATTATTCACTTCTCAAAACTTAGGTCAAATAATGTATGGTTTTACATCAATGCTTGGAATGCTTGTTGTAATGTTTATAATTAGTCCATATATTTCATTAATAGTTATGGCATTACTAACAATATGTGGAACTGCAATTGGATTTATAGCTAAAAAATCTGGACCAGCGTTTGTAAAACAACAAAATGAATTAGGTAGGATGAATGGGTTTATTGAAGAAATTATTTCGGGACAAAATATTGTTAATCTATATTCACAACAACATACAACTGAAAATAAATTCATCTCAATCAACAAAGATC
>JARHZT010000071.1 GCA_029258015.1 Malacoplasma sp.
ACAAAAACATAAATAATTACATTAAAAGAACTAACCCTGTTATCGGATGTTTTTAATAATATTTGCAACAATTAGAAATAAATAAAAATTTAAATGCATTTTAAAATTGTTTGTAATAAAAAAACAACAGACACACATCTGTTGTTTTTTTATTTTAGTTATAAATGGTGGAGATGACGGGAGTTGAACCCGTTTCCACAAATAGTACCGCATTAAAGTCTACAGTTTAGTTCTAACTTTAAATTTCCTTTTACAAAAAAGCTTAGAACAACTCTTAATAAAAGTAATCCTATGACAATTTCGCTATCCATTATAGGAATTAGAATAGCTAGCTAGTTATAAAATCTACAAACCTGCCTAGCAAAGAGATGTAGTTATTACCAAATGTAATTAAGCAGCAAATGCAAAATTAGCGTTTTGGCTTAAAGCGTTGATTTCGAAGTCATCTAATTCAACTACTTCATTGTTATTGTTCTTAGCATTTAATTAAGCCTCGACAGCTATAAAGGGCTTACCCTACTGCATTTAAAGGATATCTACTCATGTCGAAACCGTGACATCCCCATATTTATTATATATAAATGTAATTTTTTTTAAATTGATAATACAAGAAAGAAAATAAATTAATTTTTATTTTTCTGCGATAATAAGGCCATGATAATTTACAAAAACAGTATAAATGGATTTATTGAAGATTGTGAAAGTGATGAAATTACATCAAAAATATTATTTAGTTTAAAGCACAAAAGAGGATTAAATATTGGTGCTTCTTTAAAAGAAAGAGAATCATGAAAAACATTAAAAAGAGTATCTAAAATATTAGCTGATTTAGATAATAAAGAAAACCAATTTGTTTTATTAGAATTTGTTATTAGAGATTCATTTAAAAGAATAGATCTAATGATTTTGGGAAAAGATAAAAATGATAAGAAAAATCTAGCAATAATTGAACTAAAAGGATGAAGCCAAATCCAAACATATGGTGATACTTTATTGCTTTCTCCAAATGTTTCATATGGACCTTGCAATCATCCATCAGATGAAGCTTACACATATTATTTCATATTAACTAATATGTATACAGAAATAAATGATTTTAATATTGTGTGTTATTCTTATTTACCAAACTATCAATACAAAACACAAAATGTTTTAAAAGAGAAAAGATTTAGTGAAATTATAAATCTATGTAATGCATACTGTAAAAATGATAATGATGAGTTTAAATATATTCTAAAAACACATTTTTCAAATGACATTTTAGAACAAGAAATAGATAGATTTGATTCATTAGAATATAAACCTTCAAAATCATTTAAAGAACACATGAAAGATGAATGTAATTCACTAAAACTAATAGGTTCTCAAAATATTGCTTATTATCGATTTGTTGAATTAATGAATGAATTTGAAAAGCAAAATAAGAAAGTAATATTTTTAGTTTCTGGAAGTGCAGGTTCTGGAAAAACTATTGTGGCTTTCAAAATGATGACTTATTTAAGATCATTAGGAAATAAATCATATCTAATATTACCTGGACCAGAATTTAGAGATGCTATTAAAAAAATGCATGTAAACAAAACTTCAGTTGATTTTATAAGAGGTGCTGATTCATTTTTAAAAGCAGATAACTTAATAATAGATGAAGCCCATAAAGCAACGGGACGTGATGCTGCTAATATCTTTTATCAAAGAATAATAGATAATACCAATAAATGTATAGTGGCATTTATAGATAATCAGCAAGTAGTAAATAAAAAAGGTATTTCTAAAAATGAATTAAGAGAAATAGCTGCACAAAAATCATGAGCAATAGTTGAATTGAATTTATTAGAACAATTTAGAAATGGTGGAGATATTTCATATATTGATTGATTAAAAAATATTTTATTTGATGTAGATAATGAACAAGAGTTTTTCTCGAATGATTTTTTTGATTTTAGAATTTTAAATGAAAAAGATTTTAATGAAAAATATAAATACATGTATGAAAAAGATAATGTTAGAATGGTAAGTTTTTGAACCCAAACATGAAATTTAAATAGTTTGGACCCAAATATTAAAATTGGTGATTCTTTATATTCTTGAAATCCAAATTGAAAATGATTAGAGAAATATAAAAGTAATGGTAATAAAACTACTAAACAACTTGAAAGATTATGTAATACATTAAATTTCAATAAAGATAAAAAAGGTTCTCAATATATAGGGTATTTCAATACTGTACAAGGTTATGAATTTGATTATGTTTTCGTGCACATTCCTAAATTATTTTATTTAGATGAAAATAACAAAATTAATGTAGATATCAATCAATTAGATATGTCTGAAATGAAATCACAAATTTGAGCAACAAAAAATATTAAAAATATTGAAGAAAAAACTAAAAAAGAAAATTTAAATAAACTTTATTTTCTGAATAGATTATTTGTTAATTTAACAAGAGGTACAAAAGGTGCTTATGTTTATATAGAAGACAAAAAACTTGAGCAATATATTAAATCTAAATTATTGAATAACAAGAGGTATAGTTAATGAAAACAATAGAAGTTGTAGCAGCAATAATAATGAATGAAAAAAATGAAATTTTAATAGCAAAAAGAACTGATACAAAATTTAAAGATATGTGAGAATTTCCTGGAGGAAAAATAGAAATCAACGAAACCAATGAACACGCATTAGTTAGAGAAATTCAAGAAGAATTAGAAGTATTAATAAAAGTTGATAAATATGTTGGAAAAATTGAATATCAATATGATGAATTCAAACTAATAATGCATTCTTATATATCTTTTATAGTTCAAGGGCAAATTAATTTAAATGTACATCAAGATATAAAATGAATAAAATTGGATGAAATCAATAAAATCAACTGAGTACCAGCAGATGTACTAGTTATAGAAAAAATGTTAGAAACTTTAAATAAATAATTTAAAATCATTAGGAGATGATATCAAATTATTAACATTTACTACAATTGCGAGAAAAGTATGAGATTTATAGATTTATTAAATAAGATGAATAAAATTAGTGAGCAATTTTTAATTTCTAATTTTAAAAGGAATGAAATTAAAAATACACATAGTCAAATAGAAAAAATAATTTCAAACAATGTTATTAACATTATGCAAATGTTTGAAACTATAGTTTCATATATTGATGAAGTTTTAAAATATAAAATCTATGATGCAAATTCTAAAATAGTTCCATTTAGAAATTTGTTAGAACAAAAAATAAAGTTATCTAAATCTAATGAACTTGTTTATAAGAATGAAATAATAAATGAAAATGTTATAGCGATATCTAATACTAAAGAGTTTTCAAGCATTTTAAAGTTAGATAAAAAGAATGCTAAGAAAATATTTGAACAAATAGCTAAATTAGAGCTTGGTAAAAATGATGTTATTGTAGAAGATAAAAAATATTTGTGAAATCAAATTATTGATCAAATATTAAATTTTAAAAATAACTGCAAGAATAAAGATTCTGATTTTATCTCATTAATAGTAAGTACTTATGTTTTTATAGTTAAAAATAAAATATTTGTAGACATGAATGAAATTATAGCTTTAAAAATAGCATCTTATGCCCAAGTATATTGTGGAATTAGCAAAACTAAAAATATTAGTTTGATTTATAGTTGTTACAAAAACATTGAAATATACAAAGAATTATCTTCATTAATAGAAAATAACGAATTAAGTGTTGAAGTATATGAACAAATCTTTAATTTATTCTTATCAATTTATATTGATTGATTTGATACATCCGAAAAGATAATTACATATCTTGTAAGTAACATTATTAAAACTTATGAATATTTAAATAATGAAATCAAAAAAATAGATAGTACTAGATTAAAAATTAATCTTAATTCATTTGTAAACAATGTTTTAGAATGTGAATACTTTGATCAATTAGAATTTGAATTCTTATACAACATTAATTTAAAGTCCTCAATTTCTATCATGGAAGGTCTTTTAAGTAAAAGAATCATGTTTGAAATATCTTCATATGATCACACTAGATATTTCTCATTTTGATGAATAATAAAATTATTTGATTTTATTGAAAAGAATAACTTTTTATCAGATGTTGAATCATATTGTGAAAAGTGTTGAACAGCATTATCAAAAGACAAGAACTAGGTTTTATTATGTTAAGTAAAAAAATATTAAAAACAGTTAATCAAAACATAAATAACTCAAGAGTTTATAAAGACTTTTTTTATAAGAATGAAAAAAGCATAGAAATATTCAGTAAATACGTTTGTGATTCATTACAAATAAATGATGAAATAAAATTAGAAACAAATAAATTTTTTCCAATGTATTATCAATTATTAAACTATATTGATGCAATCTCTTTTTTCAAAAAAAGAGATATCAATTTAAATATGATTGATATTTTAATCAAAAAAATTATTATGATTGATGATAACTTATGCTTATTTGATAATGAATTAAAGGCAAGAATTTATATAGATTTTTCAACTAATTTACAAATGAATATTCATTCATTTTTTAAGTATGACAATAACTTTTGAAACAATAAAATATCTGATAATCCATTTTTAAAATTACTTTCAAAAGTTAATTATGATTGTTCTGTTAAAGATCTACCTAT
>JARHZT010000015.1 GCA_029258015.1 Malacoplasma sp.
GAAAATCTGAAATAACTAATGATAACAAAACTAAAAAATTAGTTAGAAGACTTGAAGCTATTAAGTGATTAAAAGATTCTAATAATGAAGCTGAATGAATGATATTAAGAAACATAGTTGTTACACCACCTGATACAAGACCAATCATTCAATTAGAAGGTGGAAAATTTACAACAAGTGATATTAACAGTTTTTATAGAAAAATTATTATTAGAAATGAACGTTTAAAAAGAGTAATGCAAAATAAAGCGCCTTCAATCATTTTAAATAATGAAAAAAGATTGTTGCAAGAAGCGGTTGATGCTTTATTTGATAACTCTTCAAGAAAAAAACCATTACTTGGTAAAGATAAAAGACCATTGAAATCATTATCTGAACACCTTAAAGGAAAACAAGGTCTATTCAGACAAAACCTTTTAGGAAAAAGAGTTGATTACTCTGGACGTAGTGTTATTGTTATTGGTCCAGAATTGAAGATGTACCAAGTGGGTATTCCGGTTTCAATGATTTTAAAATTATTCAAACCATTTATTATTCATGAACTTATTAAAAAAGTTGATGACAACGGAAATGCTAAAGATGCTATTGTTTCAAATATTAAATCTGCTGAAAAATTAATCTTGATGCAAGATAACACAATTTGACCAATAGTTGACAAAGTAATTAAACAAAGACCAGTATTATTAAACAGAGCCCCAACATTACATAGATTAGGTATTCAAGCATTTGAACCAATCTTAATTGAAGGTAAAGCAATTAGATTACACCCATTAGTAACTACAGCTTTCAATGCTGACTTTGACGGTGACCAAATGGCTGTTCATGTTCCTTTATCTCCAGAAGCTGTTGCTGAAGCTAGATCTATTATCTTAGCTTCATGACATATATTAGGTCCAAAAGATGGAAAGCCAATTATCACTCCAACTCAAGATATGGTTTTAGGTAACTACTACTTAACAATTGAAAAACTTGGAGCAATTGGTGAAGGAATGTTATTTGGTGATATTGATGAATTAATGGTTGCTTATCAATTAAAGAAAGTACACCCTCATACAATCATTGGTATTCCAACATCTGTGTTTAAAGACAAACCATTCCCTAAAAAAGGTATTTTAATTACAACAGTTGGTAAAGTTATATTAAATGACTTAATGCCAGAAGACATGCCTTACTTAAATAATCCTGACAACTTAGAAACATTAGATGATAATGACATAGTTGAATATGGAAAAGACTTTAGAGCATTTATTCAAAAGAAAAAAATATACAAGGCATTTACAAAGAAAACTCTTTCTGAAATTGTAAACATCTTACATAAAGAATATTCTGAAAAATCATTAGAAATTGTTCCAAAAACAATGGATAAGATTAAAGATTTAGGATTTGAATATTCAATGAGATCAGCTACTACAATATCAGCATTTGATGTTCCAGAATATTCAGATAAATTAAAATACTTTGAATTAGCTGATAAAAAAGTTGAAGAAATGAAACGTTTCTACAATAAAGGTTTATTAACAGATGATGAAAGATATAAGAAAGTCGTTTTAGAATGAACTCAAGTTACTGATAAAGTTTCAAAAGATATCGAAAAATTAATTCAAAAACCAGAATACTTAACTAACTCAATCGTGGTTATGGCGAACTCTGGAGCCAGAGGTAATATTTCAAACTTTACTCAATTATCTGGAATGCGTGGTCTGATGTCTAAGTCTTATAACTATGACCAAAAACAAAAATCAAAAGTTATTAAAGATACAATCGAAGTTCCAATTAAAAACTCATTTATTGAAGGATTAACAGTTAGTGAATACTTTAACTCTTCATATGGTGCTAGAAAAGGGATGACAGATACTGCGATGAAAACTTCAAAATCTGGTTACATGACTAGAAAATTAGTAGATGCAACTCAAGATGTTATTGTTAATGCAAAAGATTGTAAAACAAACAGAGGAACTATTTTAGAAGATATTATTGATACTAAAACTGGTTCAGTGATCGAAACATTAAGAGAAAGATTAATTAATAGAAGTCCAATCTTTAATGTAGTAAATCCTAAAAATAAAAAAGTGATTGCAGAAGCTGGATCATTAATTACAAAAGATGTAGCAAGTGCAATAGTAGATGCTGGAATTGATAGAGTAGAAGTTAGAAGTGTACTATACTGTAAAGAAGAAAATGGTATATGTCAAAAATGTTTTGGTACAGACTTAACAACTAATAAAGAAGTTGAAGAATTTACAGCAATTGGTGTTATAGCAGCTCAATCTATTGGTGAACCTGGTACACAACTTACCATGAGAACATTCCATACAGGTGGGGTTAGTAGTGGTGCAAACATAGCTCAAGGTTTTGAAAGATTAAAACAATTATTTGATATCATTCCTCCAAAAGAATGAGAAAAAGCTATAATTTGTGAAACTAATGGTAAAGTTCAATCAATTAAAACGAGTCGTGAAAATCCAAACATTATAGTAATAACTATTAAAAACTCTAAAGAAACTCTTGAATACAAAGTTCCTTTCGATGCTCAAATTAGAGTTGAAGAAAATGAAAAAGTGAAACCTGGTACTAAGATAACTGAAGGTTCTATAGATGTTAAAGAATTATTAAAAGTTGCAGGAATTGAAACTGTAAGAAACTACATAATTAAAGAAGTTCAAAAAGTTTATAGAATTCAAGGTATTGAAATTGCTGATAAATATATTGAAGTAATTATTAGACAATTAACAAATAAAGTTCAAATTCAAGATGCAGGTGATTCAAACTTCTTCATTGGACAAATCTTAGATATTAATACTTTCAGAAAAGAAAATGAAAAATTAATTCTTTCTGATAAAAAAGTACCAGCTACAGCTATTAACTTGATATTCGGTTTAGATGAAGCACCTTCTAAAACAGGATCATTCTTAGCAGCAGCTTCTTTCCAAGATACTAAAAAAATCTTGACAGATGCTTGTGTTAAAGGACAAATAGATAACCTTAATGGATTAAAAGAAAATGTTATATTTGGAAATTTAATCCCTTGTGGTACGGGTAAAAAAGATAATTCTGATATTTTAGAAGACGGAAATAAGATGTTTAAGTTAGAATATTAGTAGCAAAAAAAGCTTACCAATGTGTAAGCTTTTTTATATTTAAAATTAAATTTTTTAAATTTTGCTAAATTTATAATATAATATATAAGTATTTTAAGGAGTAATTATGCAAAAAACAACATTTATTAAGCATGAAGAAGCATTAAAAAATAAAAAATGATACATTATTGATGCAAGTGATATGATACTTGGAAGATTAGCTGTGGAAGTTGCGAATATTTTGCGTGGTAAAAATAAACCAGATTTTACTCCTAATGTTGATTGTGGAGATTATGTTGTAATCATCAACTCTGATAAAGTAGTTTTATCTTCAGATAAAGCTGAAAAAGAAAAATGATACACACACTCTGGTTATATTGGTGGTTTAAGAGAAAGAAGTGGTAAGATTATGCTTCAAAAATACTCTGATGAATTAGTTTATGAAGCAATTAAAGGAATGTTACCAAAAAATAGACTTTCAAGACAACTAATAAAAAAATTACACATTTACAAAAACGCTAATCATAAGCAAGAAGCTCAACAACCTGTTGAATACAAAATAAAGAAAAATTAATGAAGGGAAGAAGGAATAGATATGTCAACTGTAGAATATAAAGGTTTAGGAAGAAGAAAATCTTCTATTGCACGTGTTAAAATGGTGCCAGGTACTGGAAAAATCTTAGTAAACAAAAAAACTCCAAGTGAATATTTTCCAAATTCATTAGTAATTCAAGATATGGAACAACCATTAGTTCTTACTGATACTAAACAAAATTATGATATTTTTGTAAAAGTTATTGGTGGTGGATTTAATGGTCAAGCGGGTGCAATTAGATTAGGAATTGCTAGAGCTTTAGTTTGCGCTAATAAAGATTTCAGAAAAGTACTAAAAGTTTCAAAAATGCTTACAAGAGACCCTAGAGTTAAAGAAAGAAAAAAATATGGTCTATATGGAGCAAGAAGAAGCCCTCAATTTACAAAACGTTAGTGTATCAAATGATGGATGACCATCATTTTTTTATTTTATTTAGTAATAAAAAATTAAAATATAAGAGATCTTAATTAAATTAAGAATAAGGAAGCAAGATGAAGAACAACAAATTATTATTAGGAAGTCATGTTGGTTTTAAGTCAAAAAAATACTTAATTGACAGTGTTAATGAAACTGTTACATATGATGGAAATTGTTTCATGGTTTTCACTGGTCCACCACAAAATTTCAATAGAAAAGATATAGATAAATTACAGGTAGCTGAAGCTCACAGAATTATGGATGAACATAATTTAAAAAAAGAACACATTGTAGTACATGCTCCATATTTGATTAATTTAGCATCTCCTAAAGAATCTACTAGACAACTAGGATTAAGACAATTGATTGTTGAAATTAATAGAACTCATGAAATTGGATCTAAACTTCTTGTTTTGCATCCTGGTAGTGCATTGGATTTAGAAAGAACACAAGCTGTTGATAATGTTATTTTAGGTTTAAACCAAGCATTAGAGCAAACAAATAATGATGTTATTATATGTGTTGAAACCATGGCTGGAAAAGGTAGTGAAGTTGGTATTAACTATGAAGAAATTTCTAAAATGGTTTTAGGAGTAAAACAAAAAGATAGAATTGGTGTTTGTTTAGATACTTGCCATATGCATGAATCTGGAATAGATATCTCAGATCCAGATAAAGTATTGGATGATTTTGAAAAATACCTTTCATTAGAATATATAAAAGTAATTCATTTAAATGATTCTAAAAATGACATTGGAGCTAGAAAAGATAGACATGAAAACATAGGTTATGGAAAAATCGGTTTTGAAGCTTTAGTTAAATGAGCTCATAACCAAAGACTTGAAAATGTTCCAAAAATTTTAGAAACCCCATATCGTGATGACAAACCTATTTATAAACAAGAAATTATAGATTTGAACAAGAAGATATGAGGGTATAAAGATGAACAATAAAGACTTATTAAAAAAATTAAATAAAAACTACAGATTAACTCAAACAAGAATAGATATTTTGGATTGTTTGAATGATGACATTCATGCCCATACTATAAAAGACATAGTAGAACATTTAAATTCAAAAGGCAAGAAAGTAAATGTTGCAAGTGTCTATAATACTATTAAAATATTAATTAATGAAGGTATTGTAGATATATATAC
>JARHZT010000016.1 GCA_029258015.1 Malacoplasma sp.
AAGTTTCATCAGACCTATAACAATGAACAAACATTACAAAAAAATAAATAATTACTTATATTTTTTATAAAAATTATTAAATAACATCAAAAAAATAGAAGAATAATTCCCCTATTTTTTTAATACATCTCATCATTCTTTTGATTCTAATTTAGCAAACTCAATAGCACTTGATTTAATTACTGCATCAAATTCATCGATTCTTTGCGAAGGAGTTTTGCTAGCATTTTCTGGAATTTTTGTTCCATCAACTATAATTGGATTAACAACTTTAGCACCCATAAATTCAAAAGTACCTTTTAAGTTTTCTGTATGATTACCTCATGGGTATCAACCTAATGGAGCACCTTGAGATGTAAGTATTTGAACATTTAGATGTGGTAATAATCCAATTGCTTCACCTTTTTTAGAGTATTTATAACTAAATGTTTTATTAGCTACAAGAACATGGTCTAAATAATTTTTTGCTGTTGCACAAACATTGAAGTTTGTCATAGGACATGCAAATATAACTTTATTTACATTTTTTAATTGATTAATGTAAAAATCAGAATCTTGTTCATTAAAAAAAGTTTTCATATTACTTCTATTTAATGTGATTTGTGCCATTGGAACATCATTTAAATCTAACTCAATTATTTGATCATTTGTGTTTTGTTCTTTATAGTGTTTTACAAATCTATCCACTAATTCATTTGAATAAGAAATATTTTTTTCTACCATAGATGCTTTTATAACTAAAACTTTACTCATATTTAATCCTTTATATTAATGTATATCTTATATATTATTGTATTTATCTATAATTAGATTTGAAAAATTTCTTTTTCATATTTTAAAAAAATTAGTTTCATTATTTTTTTATACTCTTTTTTATTATTCATTCATGCATAAAAATCTCTAAAATTTCTTTTTACATCTTTTATAAAAATTTTTGATTTTTTATTTTTATCAATTCTAGCTAAAAATGTCTTAACTACATAAATAGCACCTGAAGCATTTGTAGATATTATATCTATTTCATCTTTTTTTATTGGAAAATCAAAATATTTTTTCTTTAATGAAAACCTTTTATTATTTTTATCATCTCTTATTTTGATAATTGTCTTATTATGAGCTACAGCATTTCTTAAAATATTAAAATATTTAATAATGTTAATAAACACTGATAAATCCATATCTAAATTGTGTGCTATTCTAGATTTTATACATGGATGGAAAAATATTAAAAGATTCACAAATTGACCAAACGTTAATGAAAAAACAACTTCATCAATTGTTTTTTCTCACATATCTTTATATTCTTCAAAAATCTTAAGTGGATTTTTACTATTATCTAAATCTGTATAATTATTAAGATTTAAAAGTTGATCTGAATTTGATGTTTTGAACTTTTCTTTATAATAATAAATAAAGTATGATTTTAATTCTCTTTCTATTTTTAACACTCATGGAAATATGGTGTTTTTCAAATTTATGTCTAGTCAATATAAACATATTTTTATATCAAAAGAGTTCTCGACATCCTGATAAAAAATTCAATTTAAATCATTTTCTATTCTTCATAGATTATGCTTTAAATTGATTTCTTCTTTATTATAATTTTGTTTTTTTCTAAAAATATTAACTATCATAACTCAAAACAAACCAAAAAAAACCCCCGACTTTATTTTTCAATAAAAATTCGGGAACTACACTTATATAATATAACAATTTCACATAGTTGTGTTAATTATTGGTTTTCAACAAATAAAAAAGATATCTATAAAGATACCTTATTTTGAACTATTTAAATTCTACAGTTGCACCAGCTGCTGCAAATTGTTTTTTCATTTCTTCAGCATCCGCCACTTTAACACCTTCTTTAATTTTAGAAGGAGCTGCATCAACTAGACCTTTAGCTTCCATTAATCCTAATCCAGTAATTTCTCTAACTATTTTAATAACAGCTACTTTGTTACCACCAGCAGCAGTTAACATAACAGTTACTTCAGATGGAGCAGCATTAGCATTGCTATCAGCTGCAGCTACAGCTACAGGAGCAGCCGCTGAAACACCAAATTCAGTTTCGATAGCTTCGATTAAATCCTTAATTTCTAACATTGACATTTCTTTTAATGAATCAATAATATCTTTTGCGCTTAATTTTGCCATAATATTTCTCCTAAATATTTATTAATAATTATTATTGTGTTTGCGTTTCTTGAGTAACTGCCGCCGCAGGTTGTTCAGTACCTTTTTTCTCTTCCACTGCTTTTAAAGCATATAAAACTCCTCTAATTGGTGCAGTAAGACAAGAAAGGAACATTGAGTAAAGTCCATCTCTTCCTGGTAATGCAGCAATTGATTTAGTTTTTGCTTCATCAAGGAATTTATTCTCAAGATAAGAACCTTTGATTTTTAAGAAATCATGATCTTTTAAAAGATTATAAATTTCTTTAAGTGGAGCCATTTCATCTTCGTTCCCTCATGCGATAGCATTAGGTCCAACTAAATCTCCAAAATCTTTAATATTAGCTTTATCTAAAGCTCTTTGTAAAATGTTGTTTTTTAAAACCATAACATTTGATTGAGTTTTAAATAATGTTTTTCTTAATGTAGTCATTTCTTTTGCATCAAGACCTGAATATTCAAATATTATAAATGACTTTGCTGATTTAATTTTTTCAGAAATCTCACTACTAAAATTATCTTTGTATTGTATAATTTTTTTCATTTTAATTCCTTACATAAATATATGTAATATACAAAAAGGTTTTCTACTTTTACATAGAAAACCTTTAATATACATAACAAAAAAATACTAATTTATATGTTTGTATACCTCGGTAACAAATTAAGGTTTTCCAGTTACTGTCTTTAGTATATTACCTTTTGATATTAACATATATATTAGTATTTTTTATTTAATTTTATTTATAAATTATTGTTTAATTGGTAAAATATTGCCTAATTGCATTCATGAAAAATGAGTTCTACTAGAAGTAATATTTGGTATATTACCACGCAAATTATAAATGATTTGTGCAGAAGTAGTTTTTAATGTTTCCACATCATTTCCAATTGTTAAATAATTAGAAGTTAATGCTAAATTGTATTTATCATTAGTTTTAATTAAAGCAATAAATATTGAATTATTTTTAAAATTTAAATGATTTACATTTTTTCCTATTTCTTTTAAGAATTCATTAATGTCATTAAAAACTTTTTTATCAAAAAAGTATGTTGACTTGTTACTTAAATCAATTGTTATTGTTATAAAATCATTAGCTAATGGTTCCCCATAATAAAGTTTACTTTGATCAAGTGGTGAATTATGAACTAAATATTTTTTATTTTCATTTGCAAACTTAATATTAAAAATAATTTGATTGTCATTTGCTGTTATTTCACTAACACCTAAAACATTTTCTTCTCTTAAAACATCATTAAAAACATTTTCAGTTGCATTTGGTCTGTTACTTCCAAACACATCCAATGGAACAACTCTATTTATTTTTTCTTTAGAATCTTTTATATCACCATACATTAAGAATTTTTGTTTAATTAGATTTATACCTAATGTTTTAGCAAAACCTAAATCTTCTTTTATTAGAGCATCATATTCTTTAACTTTTTCTATTAATGTTAAATTTGAATTATTTACTTTATCACTAATTTTCTTCAATAATTCTTTTTCGATTTTTTCACTATTTGGAACTTCAGGAACTTGTGGTACTTCTGGACCTTCTGGTTTAGTTTCCCCAGAATTATTAGATGTAGAACCACAAGAAGCCACCAATATAGGCACTCCAATTGTCGCAACTAAAATAGTTGACAAAGGTAGTAACTTTTTTAAGAATTTTACTTTCATAATAAACACCTACTTTCTTCTTATACCTTCATAATAAATAAAAAAATGAATTTTTGATTAAAAAAATTATTTTTTTCAAAACTATTAAATTCATTTTTTTATTTATTAGGTAAGTTCTTTTTCTAAAAGACTAATTAAAAAAGCAACGCCATAAGGAATTATTTCATCATTGAAATCATAATGATTATTATGAAGATCAGCACTATCTCCATTATTAATAAAAACTAAACATCCTGGTATTCTATCTAAAAAATATCCATAGTCTTCACTAGCTAATAATTGTGGTGAACTAAACACTTTATTTTTACCAAATACTTCAATAGCTGTTTGTCTTGCAAATTCATTTACTTCTAAATTATTAATTGTAAATGATGCTGTACCTTCTATATTTTTTTGTACTAAGCAATTATACATTTCACATGTTTTTAAAACTATATCATCTACTCTTTTTAAAACAAGATCTCTAGTGTTAATATCAAGACTTCTAATAGAAACTTTTATAGAAGCATATTCTGGAATAGCATTGGCTGCATGACCTGCATTGAAAGCACCAACAGTAACAACGGATTTATCAAAAGGTGATAAATTTCTAGATACAATGCTTTGTAGATTCATTACTATACTAGATCCTGCAACTATTGGATCAATCCCATTTTGAGGTGATGAACCATGAGTACTTTTACCTATTATTTTGTATTCAAACATATCATTAGCAGCCATTATGGGATCTGCTTTATTATAGAAATGTAAATCACCAGCACTACCACATTTTAATTGTTTGTATGGAACATTATGAAGTGCATATATTCTATCTGGATTTATTTTATCTAATAAACCATCTTCAATCATTTTCATTGCACCCATTGAGTTTTCTTCACCTGGTTGAAAAATCACATAAAAAGCTCCATTAAAAACTTTAGTTTCTGCAAAATACTGACACACAGCTAATGCCATTGTTAAATGTCCATCATGGCCACATGCATGCATATTTTCATTTAATGATTTATAAACCAGATTTTGATTTTCTTCTTTAATTGGTAAACCATCAAGTTCTGCTCTAATCGCTATTTTTCTATTACCATTACCATTTCTTAAAATACCTATAATTCCAGTATTAGAGCATTCAATTACTTCATAATTTCATTTAATAAGTAGTTCTTTAATTTTTTGTGATGTATTAAATTCGTTCATTGATAATTCAGGATGTTGATGAAAATATTGTCTTATTCTTTTTCATTCGCTTCTATTCTTTTTAATGTAATCAATAATATTCTTTTTTATCATTTAAATACCTTTTTAAAACATAATTTAATTATAAATATTGATAATAAATTTTATTAATAATAAATAAAAAAAGAAGCTATTTCCTAAGTAGCTTCTTTTTTTAAATCCCTTATATATCTCTTTTTGTATGCATTCCTTTTATGCATTAACTTTGTTTAATTAAAAACATCCTTTTGAACATTCGTCTACAACGTTCATTAATTTTTTATTCGTCTTCGGTTAAATTACTAGCTTTTGAAAAGATTCCATTTTAAATAAAAGTCTAAATAATTTAATATCCTATTTGTAAAATTGTAATAATTATCCTTTTAACTTATTACAAATATTTTTGTCTTTGTATATGTAAGAATCTATCAATCATAAATATAGATAATATATTTATTGATAATTCTTTTATTTGATAAATATATCAATTAAAACACTTAATGTGTTGTTTAAAATAAAATTTGTTTTGTCTTATCTATCTATATATTAATATTTGTCTAATTATCTATAATTATGTCAATTTATGTATCTACTAGTCCTAAAAAAATTTTTTTAGTAATAAAAACATGAATAATGCGAACATTTTTCTTTTTATTCATTACATATCCCTCATTTTCTAATTTAGAAAATAAAAAAATAACCAGATTTTAAATAAATAAGGTTAACAACTATAAAATAGTTTCTTTTAAATTTTCATATTTTTATTGTATAATGATTATTTATAATTTACAAATTTTTTATAATTAATTTAAAGAATCTAAGAATTTTAAATAATCTTGATATCTTTGATTATCTATTTTATTTTCATCAACCATTTTTTTTATTTGACAGTCTTTTTCATTTTTGTGCAAACAATCTTTAAACTTACAATAAACTGCATTTGATCTAAAGTCGTGATAAGAACAAGCTAATTCTAATTTTGACATATTTAAGTCTAATGAACTAAATCCTGGAGTATCTATTAAATAGCCTTCATTAAATGGAATAATAATAGAGCTTGTAGTTGTATGCTTTCCTCTATTTAATGCATTAGATATTTCTTGTGTTCTAAGATTTATTTCTGGTATTAAATAGTTTATGAATGTAGATTTACCAACACCAGATTGCCCAGCAAAACAAATCATATTATCTTTAAATAATTGTTTTATTTCATCAATTTTTTCTTCTTTTTCCAAATTAGAAAAAACTATATATCCATCATTTTTATAAGAATTAATTATGATATTTATTTCCTTTTTTTCATCATCACTTAATAAATCCATTTTGGAAAAATAAATAATTACATTTTTAATATTTCTTGATTCATAAAATGCTAAAAACTTATTTAATAAAAAAGAATTGTAATCTGGTTCTTTTACAGAATAAACCAAGAATATGTAATCAACATTAGCAGCCCTTGGTCTTATTAATCAATTTTTTCTTTCTAATATTTTCTCTATTATATATTCTGAATCATGTTTAGTATATTCAACCATATCACCAACTAATATAGTGTTTGTGCTTTTAGTTTTTTTTCTTATAAAACTTTTCACTTGTTCTTTTGTATCGCAATCTTGAATCAAAAAACTTTGTGCTACTTTAAAAATTACTCTACCTATCATTGTTTAATCCATCTAAAAAAATATAAGTGTTGTTGTTAGCAATATTGCAAATAAAAACGCAAAAGATATTATGAATCATAAAATAGGCTTTGCTTTTAAATCTGATAAAATACCATCTTTGGGTTGTATTTGAAACAACTCAATAGACTGATAATTTCTCTTATTTAGCGGAACCAATAATTTAGATTCCTCTCTTTTATTTAAGATAACATTCTCTACTTTTCTTATATCATCTAAAATCTCAAAACAATTATTGTATCTGAATTTTTTATCTGAGTCTTTTGATGCTGTTAATCTCAAAAAGATGTTTTCTATATCATTAACAAATTTAGAATTTATTTTCTTCATTGGTGTGATATCAAAATTACTAAAATAAGTAATAATTTGTGGATCAGTTTCATCATATATTTCAAATGGTTTGTAACCTACAAGCATTTCATAAAAAATAATTCCTAAAGCATGAAAATCTAATTGTGTTGATATCTTTTTTCTAAGTGTTTTAGATAACACATCCGGAGATATATATGGAATAGTACCAAAAACATTTGTTTCATTAGAAAGTACATTATAATTATTTCCATCTATATTTTGCACAACAGATGCAACACCAAAGTCAGAAATTTTAACATCTAATAAATCTTTTGAAAGTAAAATATTTTCTGGTTTTAAATCACGGTGAATTATAGTTCTTTCTCTATTGTGCATGTAATTTACACCTAATATAATTTTTTTAAAAATCGATAATGCCTCAACTATTGATAAGCTTCCTCTGTTTTTTATTAATTTTGTTAAAGAAGGACCATTAACATATTCCATTGAAAAAATTATTTTATCTTTTTGTGCTGATGTTGGAAAATATAATTCCAAACTTACAATATATGGATTATCCATTAATCTTCCAATAGTAACTCTTTCATCTAGTATCTTTGTTCAGTCACTATCTGTCGTATCTGGAGTTCTATAAATTACTTTAAGTGCAACATATTTAAATTTTTCAGTTGGTTCACTATCAGAATAATTAATATTTTCTGCAAAATAAACAACTGAGTTCATTCCGCCTTCGCCTAATGTTTTAATAATTTTATATTTATTTAAATATATTGAACCTATCTCTAAATTATCTTTGTATTTTTTTTCCATGTTAGATTTATTTTATTGTTAATTAATATTGATTAAATTTTATAAAAATTTTTAAATAAAATATTAATAATTTGAAATAAAGGAATTCCAATGCAACATATACAAAAATTATTATCTAGAAGTTCTGAAAGAAATTATAAAGAAAATAAAATAGAACAAGAAAAAATAGATTATATATACAAAGTTATAAATAGTTCTCCAACAAGCAACAACAGTCATGATTATTCTGTAATAAATGTTGCTGATAAAGAATTAAGAAGAAAAATATCATTTTATTTAGATACTCAAAAACATATAGTTGATGCACCATTATTTCTTCTTTTTGTTGCCGATTCAAATAGACTTAAATATTTATCTAATAAACTTAATAGTTCTAAAAAATTTAACAATAGTTTGAATAGTTTAATAACTTCATGTGGTGATGCATTCATAGCAGCTTCATTTGCACATTCAGCAGCATTAAGTTTAGATCTTCATTCATGTTTTGTAGGAATAGTTAGAGGTAGCATTCCAGAAATATGTAAATCATTAAACTTAAATGAAAATATGATACCAATAATTGGTTTAACAATAGGATACGGTAAACAATCAAATATAACAAAACCAAAGATAAACCACATTTATGAAGATAAATATAATTTAGAAACTGTTTTTAATGAAGTAGAACAATATGAACTAGATATGAATAAGTATTATAAAGAAAGAGAAAATAGTGATAAAAAATGATCAGAAACCTTAATAAAATCATATGACATAGGTTCTGATCAAGTTGATAAAGAAATACTAAAAAAATGAAATATTAAATAATAGATTTTTCAAATAATCTAACATCAATATTTTTAGGAAACTCAATTTTTATATTTTTTATATTTTTAAAACTAACAATTCCTAAACCATTTATAAAAAAGAAAAACTTACAATCTTCTTTTAAGTCTTTAAATTGGTTAATTTTAAAACCTTCATTATTATCAAGATGAATTGCAAATATTTCATCTTTTTTATTTTCTATCTTTTCCAAATTTTTTACATTTGTTCTATGAATTATAAAATTATCTGGAACAAAAAATTGAATTGAATTAGGTTTTCCTTCATATAGTGTTTCACAATAAATTTTTGCTACATCTTCTAAAAAGAAAATTTGATTATTATCTTTTAAAGCATAGTTTTTAAAAACCATCTTTTTAAAATTTATCTTATTTTCTGATTTGCAGATAGATAAAAAGTTTTTGTCATTGCTATACCCCGGAGTATCTATAACACTTGTAAATTTATCTAATTTTATTTTAGATAAATTTAATGTTGTATTTTTAATATAACTTACTGATAACACTTCTTCTTTTTTATTAAATGAAAGTAATGCATTTATTAAACTAGATTTACCGACATTTGTTTTTCCTACCATATAAACTTTTTTATTTTTTTTAGATTCATTTTTAATTCATCTATCTATTTCACTAATTTTAAATTTATCTACTGCATCATAGAAAATAACATTTTGATTTCAACCTAAATCTTTTATAGTTGAACCTACAGTCATCATTACTTCATTTACTTTTTTAAGTTTTTTGAAAAAATTAATTTTATTTACAACTATTAATAAATTCTTATTATTTTTGAATTTATCCATTAATGAATTTTCTATATCAAAAATATCTACAACCAAAACAATTGATCCTAAATTAAAATCTATTTCTTCTAATGTATTTTCAATCATTGTATTATCAACATTATCATTATTTAAAATTCCATAATTTTTTAATTGAAAACATCTTTTACATAATTTAGTTTTTTCAGTTAATTTTTCGACATATGATGGATTATTTTTATCTTTAGAAAAAAACTGCCCACATCCTAAACATTTTTTATTATAGTTATTCATAAATTTGTTCCTTACTTTTATTATTAGTTAAATCTTTTTTCAAAAATTATAATTTCACCTTTTTCATCACTTAAATTTCCAATTGATTTGAAATCTAATTTTTTCAATAGTCCAATTGATTTTATATTTTTTTTATATGCAGTACATATAAATTTAGTTTTTGGTTTTTTAGTTTCTACATGAACCATTAGTTCATCAATCATTTCACTAGCATAACCTTGTCTTTGAAATTCTTTACCTATGGTAAATCCCATAAAATATTCTTTAGAAACCAATGTATTACTTATAAAAAATTCTCCAATAATTTCGTCTGTCTCTTTTAATGCAACAGCAAACAATGCAACACTATCAAAAATATCTTTTTTACTGTTTTCTAAAAACATCTTTAAAATATCTTCTTTCGAAAAACAATCATATGTTTGATAAACATTAATCTCTGGATTATTTCTGTATTGATATACAAAATCTAAATCTTTATCTTCAAAATGTCTAAGAATTAATCTTTCTGTTTGTATGAATCCTTTTGTGTTTTCATTTTGCATTTCGTTAAATCTTTTTATTTCTGTTTCATTTACAGCATTTTGAAAAATTCTCATCAAACTACCTCATGAATATATAGGGAAGAAATAACACTTGTTTAAAACATCTTCTAATTGACTTGTATTAACCTCTATATCCTTTAGCATCTTTTTAACCTTTTTATGAAAATAATAAGAATTAGCAAAATGAGTTACTATCCACAAAACTATTAAACATATAGAAATAATAAAATAAGGTTTATCAAAAACACTTTTACTATTATCTGCTAGTCCTATACCTGCAAAAATAAGTGCCAATACAATTAAAAAATATGACATATATTCATATGTCATAGCTTTTTTACAATATTTAATAATATTTTTATACTGAATGTCCATATTAAATTATTTTATATTCATAAATCATAATTTATTTAAAAAATTAAAAATCATTACTAGAATCTTCAGAATCTGTTAAATCAAACAATGTACTTTCTTCATGTTCATTGCCATATTCTTTTTTGTTTTCAGAACTATTATTAACACTTAAGTTTAAATTAATATCTTCTACTGTTTCTTCTTTTTTATCTTCTTTAAAGAAACCATTTTCTTCATCAACATAAATAAATTCTTTTTTAACAGGTTGTTGATTAACAACAGCATTATTAGTTTGTTCTTTATTTTCTTTATTATTAGAAGGACCTGTTACAAAATTGTTATTTTCACTTATAGGAATAGTATTTTTATCCACAAATACATAAGATGCTCTATATATAGATGAATTAACAGCTCCAAAAGAACTCATTCTAGAATTTGTTTCACTTATAGGAATATCTGATGGTTTAACTTCAACAACATTATTTTCTGTTTGTAAATAAACATTTGCTCTGCCACCAACCATAACTGCAGAATTAACAATATAAGGGTTAGATTCAACTTGTTGAAATATTCTTCTTCCCAATGTTGCTCTATTTGTGTGAGTTACATCATTAATATGAATTCTTTTACCACCACGATTTGAAACTATTAATAAAAAGTTTTCATTAAGTGGAATAGGTGTAACAGATGCTACAAAATCATTATTTTTTAAATTCATGTTTTTAACACCTGTTGCAGTCTTTCCAACTATTGGAACTTCATTTATAAAGTATTTAATTGCATATCCTGTTTCTGAAATAGAAATCAATTCTGAAAAGTTTTTATTTAATATATGAGCATTAATTACTTCATCATTATTTTTTAAATTAATATAAGTGGATGATTTAGCATTTTTAGTTAATGTAAAATCTTGCAAAACCATTCTCTTTATAAAAGAATTTCTTGTGGCTATTAATAGTTCAGTATCTATATTTGAATATTTATTAACAGCAAATGCTAATATAGTTTTTTCAAATGATTCAATAGTTACAATATCATTTATATGAATTCCATTATCTCTAAGTTTAGTCATCTTAATCTTATGAGCTGGGATTGTAATACACTTACCTTTATTTGTTAAACATACCAAATAATCCAATGTAGACATTTTAAACATATCCACAAATAAATCAGTTTCTTTTATTCTTGCCCTTTTTAAATCTAATTCAGTCAAGTTTTGATCATGAACAAATTTTATGTAATTATCTCTTGTTACAATACATGTACCTTTAACTTCTTGAATAATATCTTCAGTTGTAATTTCTATCTCTTCAACCTTATCTTCTAATAATGATTTTCTTTTGCAAGACATTTCTTTTTTAAAGTCATTCATTATTGTACAGATATGTTGATTTCTAAAATCTTGAGAATTAATTAATTGTTCTTTAATGGCTATAAAACTTAATAATTCTTCATATTCTTTTTTTAATTTATTAGTATCATATGAAGTTAATACATAAAGTCTTAAATTAACAATTGCTTCTGATTGTCTTTCATTTACATGAAAATATGATTCAATCTTATTTTTAGCTTCATCTTTTGAACTTGAGCTTTTAATTAATTGAACTAGCATATCAATTTCACTAATTGCTTTAATTAACCCTTCAAGTATTTCTTTTCTTATTAATGCTTTGTTTAAATCAAACTGAGCAGATTTGATAACTATTTCATTTGTGTGAGTTATAAATGAATCCAATATTTCTAACAATCCAGCTTGTACTGGTTTTCTATCTTTAATTAAAACGATGTTAGCAGTATATGAAATTTGCAATTGAGTTTTTTTAAACAAAATAGTTTTAATTATTTCAGTATCTTTATTTGTTTCAAACTCTAAAAAGATTGATATCCCCGCTTTATCAGAATCATCTCTTACTTCTTTAAATCCTGGGATTTCATTATTTATCCTTAATTCATCTAATACTTTTACAATGTTTGATTTATTAGTATCGTAAGGAATTTCTTTAACTATTAATCTTTTAATTTTATTAGATCTTGTAGGTTCTTCTTCAATTCTGGCTCTAATAAAAAATTTACCCTTACCAGTTTTATAAATATCTTCAATTCCTTCTTTTCCAATAATAGTCCCACCTGTTGGAAAATCTGGACCTTTAATTATTGAAGAAAGAGTTTTTAGTGTTGAATTAGGATTTTTAATTCTGTGAATTACACCTTCAATAACTTCATTAAAGTTGAATGGAGGAATATTTGTAGCATAACCTGCAGCAATCCCTGTAGCACCATTAATTAGAATGTTTGGTAATAGTGAAGGTAATACTGATGGTTCTTTTTCAGAATCATCAAAGTTAGGAATGAATTTAACAGTATCTTTAGCAATATCATCCATCATGTATTGCCCAAACTTTGATAAACGACACTCAGTATAACGCATTGCAGCTGCTGAGTCTCCATCAATAGAACCTTTATTACCTTGCATATCTAACAAAGGAATATTATTCTTTCATTCCTGAGCCATTCTAACCATAGCATCATAAATTGAACTATCACCATGTGGGTGGTACTTACCAATAACTTCCCCAACTGTTCTAGCTGATTTTTTATATGGTTTGTCATAATTGATTTTCAATTCATTCATAGCATATAAAATTCTTCTTTGAACTGGTTTTAATCCATCTCTAATATCTGGTAATGCTCTATCTTGAATAATATATTTTGCATACTTTCCAAAACTTTCAGACATTATGTCATCAAGTGATCTATTTCATATTTTATTATCATTATTATTTGACATATTTTTAACTCTCTAATTCAAAATCTAAGTTATCATTAATTCATTCTTTTCTCTTGCTTGAATCATCACCCATTAATGTAGCTACTCTTCTTTCTGTTAATGCAGCATCTTCTATTGATACTTGTATTAATTGTCTAGTATCTGGATTCATTGTAGTATCTCATAATTGTTCAGCATTCATTTCACCTAACCCTTTATATCTTTGAATTTCATAACTTGGATTTTTTTCTTTTAATTCATTTAATTCTCAATCTTCTCAAGCATAAAACTCTTTTTTATTTTTAGTATTTAAAAGTTTATATAAAGGCGGTAACGCTATATAAACATTTCCATTTTCAATAAGTGGTTTCATGTATCTGTAAAAGAAGGTTAATAATAAAATTCTAATGTGAGCCCCATCAGTATCCGCATCTGTCATAATTATGATTTTGTTATACTTTACGGACTTCAAATCAAAATCAGATCCAATACTTCCACCAATTGAAGAAATAATAGTTGCAATTTCTTCATTTTTTAACAAGTCTTTTAAAACAGCTTTTTCAACATTTATTACTTTACCTTTTAATGGTAATATTGCTTGATACTTTTTATCTCTACCAAGTTTTGCACTACCACCAGCAGAATCCCCTTCAACCAAAAATAATTCAGTAATATCAGAATCTCTAGATTGGCATGGAGTTAATTTCCCAGATAATGTTCTTTCTTTTTTTTGTCCTTTTAATTGTTTAACTTCTTCTCTAGCTTTTCTAGCAGCTATTCTAGCTTCTCTTGATAAGTATGCTTTTTCAATAATAGATTTAGCATCTTTTTTATTTTCTTCTAATCAATATGTTAGTTTATTTTTAACAACATTTTTTACAGTACCATATGCTTCTTGAGTAAATAATTTATTTTTAGTTTGTCCTTCATAAGAAATTAATCTTTCAGGCACTTTAACTGCAATAACAGCAACCAATCCTTCTCTAAAGTCACTACCTTCAAAATTCTTTTCTTTTTCTTTTAATAACTTTCACTTTCTAGCATATTCATTTAAAGTTTCAGTTAGTGCTACTTTAAATCCAGTTTCATGAGTACCACCTTCTTTTGTTTTTACAGAATTTGCAAAAGAAACAAAAGTATCTGTGCTTCCATCATTGTATTGAAATGCAACTTCTGCTTCAATATCATTTTCTTTTCCTGTAATATAAACAGTTTCAGAAATTGTATTTTGTCCTGAATTAATAAATTTAACATATTCACTAATTCCATTTTCAGCAAAAAATTCATCCCTTTTATTTGTTTGTTCGTTTATAAAAATTATTTTTAAACCTTTAAATAAAAATGAAGTTTCTTGTACTCTTTCATGAATTGTATTCGCTGAAAAAGCAATGCTTTTAAAAATAGTTGGATCTGGCATAAAAGTTACACATGTACCAGTTTGTCTTGTTGTTCCAATTATTTTAGATTTTTGAACTATTTTTCCACCATCTTGGTATTTAGATTCAAAAATCTTTCCTTCTCTTTTAACAACAACTACCATTCAAGATGACAAAGCATTTACAACAGAGCTACCAACCCCATGTAAACCACCAGACATTTTATATGCATCTTCACTAAACTTACCACCAGCATGCAGTGTTGTAAAAACTGTATCTATAGTAGACATCTTAGTTTTAGGATGAATTCCTGTTGGTATCCCTCTACCATTATCTTCAATAGAAAAAGAACCATCCTTATGAAGTGTTAATTTAATGGTGTTACAAACACCAGCCATAACTTCATCAACAGAGTTATCAAGGATTTCTCATATTAAATGGTGTAATCCTCTTTGGTCTGTTGAACCAATATACATCCCAGGTCTTTTCCTAACAGGATCTAGCCCTTCAAGGACTTTAATATCACTTTCTTTATAACTTACTGACATAATACCCTTCTAAAAAATCAAAATTATCAAATTATCTATACTATTAAAACTTTATTGATATTAATACAAAATTAATATTATGCATAAAGTTTTAACAAAATAATAAAAAAAATAAAAAAACAACTAAGTTTTTTTAGTTGTTTTTTTTATTTAAATAAACTGTTGTAAACATCATCATATGTATCAACAAGTGTAATCTTGATCTTAGATTTAACTTCTTCTGGAACATCATCTAAATATCTTTCGTCATCTTTAGGCATAAAGATGTTGTCTGCTCCACCACGATATGCTGATATAGTTTTTTCTTTAACACCACCAATAATTAAAACACGACCTCTTAAAGTAATTTCTCCAGTCATTGCCACATTACTTGGTATTTTTTTATTTTTTAATGCTGACAAGATCGCAGTAGTTAATGCAATACCAGCACTTGGACCATCTTTTGGAATTCCACCACTTGGAACGTGAATGTGTAAATCAATATTTGCAAAGATTTCAGGATCAATCTCAAATTTGTCAGCATTAGCTTTAACATATCCTAATGCAACATTTGCAGATTCTTTCATAGTTTCTTTTAAATTACCTGTTAAGATAATTTTTCCTTTTCCTTTAGAGAACGTTACTTCAATTGGTAATAAGTCACCACCAGCCGATGTATAAGCCATTCCATTTACAACACCAGGAATTGGTTCTTTATCTTTAACTGTGTAATCATATAATTCTTTTTTCAAGTATTTTTTAACTTCTTCTATTCCAATAGTTTCATTTTGGATTTCATTTTTTTGTTGTCTTACAACAAACTTTCTAGATATTTGTCTAGTACATCTTTCAAGTTCTCTCACACCAGCTTCTCTAGTGTATCTTTTGATAATGTAAGATAAACCTTCATCAGTATAAATTAATTCATCATTTTTAATACCTGATTCAGTTAAAACTTTTTTCACAAGATAATTTTTAGCAATTGATAATTTTTCATTTTCAGTATATGAACTTAATCTAATTATTTCTAATCTATCATGTAATGGACCCGGGATATTTTCTTCATAGTTAGCTGTTGCAATAAATAATACATTTGATAAGTCATAATCTTCTTCAATGTAGTTATCACTATAACGACAATTTTGTTCTGGATCTAATATATCTAGCAATGCACTTGCTGGATCACCTCTATGATCGTGTGCTAGTTTATCAATTTCATCTAATAAGAATAATGGATTAACAACACCAGCTTTGCTCATAGCTTTAATAATTCTTCCAGGCATAGCTCCAATATATGTTTTTCTATGACCCTTTAATTCACTTTCATCACGCATACCACCTAAAGATGCTTTAACAAATTTCTTATTTAATGCATCTGCAATTGATTTTGCTAATGAAGTTTTACCAACCCCTGGAGGACCAACTAAACAAATGATTGAACCTTTAACATTAGGAGATTTCATTCTAACAGCTAAATACTCAATAATTCTTTCTTTAACTTTTTCTAATCCATAGTGATTTTCGTCCAATACTTTTTCAACATCAATTAATGATTTAACATCTTCAGTTTTTTCTCAATATGGAAGTTGCATTAATCAATCAATATATGTTTTAGTGATTGAATATTCATTTGAATTGCTAGCAGATTCCATTTTATTCAATTCAGATAAAATTCTTTTTTTGATGTTATCTGGATAAGGATTGTTACGGATTTTTTCTCTAATAAAATCAGCATCATCTTCTTTAGATGAAATATCACCTAATTCTTCTTTTATTGCTCTTACTCTTTCACGTAAATAAAATTCTTTTTGTTGTTTTGAAAGATTGTTGCTAATTTTTTTAGAAATTGCTGCATCAATTTCTTTAGCACTTTCTTCATTTATAGTACCTAAATAAATTGTTTTTACTCTATCATTAATATTTGTCTTTTCTAAAATATCTTGTTTATCAGATCAACTAAAATCTAAAATAATCGGAAGTCAGTTTAAAAATTCAATTTTAGCTTCTTTTGAAACTAATGCTTTTTTAGAATTGAATTTAGGGTTAATGTCTGGATAATCTAAAAATTCTTTTTCATACATTCCAACTAGTTCATTAACTTGTTCTTCTGTACCCTTTGTCATTTTATTATTATCATTTAACTCTGAGTATTCAGCTTTAAAGAAATCATCATCTTCAATAAATTTATTAATCTTAACTTTTTTGATTCCTGTAAACATAACAGTATAAGAACCATCTTCAAATGTTTTCACTATTTCAAATGAACATAATGTTCCTATTTTAAATATGTCATTTTTTCCAGGCGAATCAATTGATGGATTCTTTTGAGAAACTAAGATAATGTCCATTTTGTTAGAAGCACAATTATCTAATGCTTTAATAGATTTATCTCTTCCAACATCAACACTTAATTTAACCTTAGGAAAAACAATAATACCCCTTGTAATTAATAAATTACATACTTTACTATTTGAATCGTTTTTCTTTGTATTCATGTATTAAAACCTCCAATAAGTTTATATACCTTTTCATTATGCTTAATTATACATAAAAATTAGCACACTTACTATATAAGTGATAAAAAAATAAAACATATTTTTTACAAAATATGTTTTATTAAATTATTTCTTTTTTTCTTCTAAATATTTTTCACTTAAGAATTTGTAAGCTTTTTCTTTTAAGATTTGTTCTCTAACTTTTTTCATTACAAGTTTTTCTTCTTCAACTTCTTTAGCGTCAACATTTAATTGTTTAGCATATTGATCAATTGCTTTATCTAATTCATCTTTTTCAATTTCAATTTTTTCAATTTTAGATATTTCAATGAATAACACTGATAATTGTACAGCTTGTAAAATTTCAGCTTTTTGTTTAGCTTCAAAATCTCCATAGTTCATTCCAAAACTTTGAATTATTTTACTAAAGTCTTCGATTGTTTTTGCTTGGAATTGACTCATGAAGTAGTTCAATCTTGTTGAATATATTTTTTTAATTAAACTATCTGGAATACTTGGATCAATTTTTGATTCTTTTAATAATTGAGTAATTAATTCTTGACTCTTAGCATTTTTGAAGTTGTTTTTATTAGCTTCTTCTAATTCTTTTTTAACATGTGCTTTTAACTCAGAAACTGTTTTAACATTTTCAATATTTAGTTTAGATACATATTCATCATCTAATTTTGGTTTTTCTATTACATTAACAACATTTACTTCAGTTTCAAATTTAGCTTTTTTACCAGCTAATTCTTTAGCATGGTATTCTTTTGGGAATGTAACATTTACATCTTTCTTATCACCAGCTTTTAACCCAACTAGTTGATCTTCAAATGTATCGATAAATGATTTAGAACCTAATTTTAATTCATAATTTTTAGCTTCTCCACCTGCAAATGGTTTATCATCAACAAATCCTTTAAAGTTGATAATTACAGTATCTCCCATAGCGGCTGCTCCTTCTTTTGGAACAAGCATTTCATCTTTTTTAGTCATTTCATTAATTTTATTTTCAACATCTTTATCAGTTACTTTATTAAGCTTAGTTTCAAATTTGAAATCTTTATATTTAACATCAACTTTTGGTCAAAGGTAAAATGAGAATTTAGCAACCAATGAATCAAAATCTACTTTTTCAATTGTAGTATCTGGAACATCATCTAAGAAGTTGTCTGATTCTTCTAAAAACTTTTCATTTTCAAACAAGAAATCCATCATGAAATCAATAGAACTGTTTACAGCATCATTCAACATTCTTGCCGGATCAATCATTTTCTTTAACATTTCAACTGGTACTTTACCAGGTCTAAAACCTTCAATCTTTACATTTTTACCAAGTTTTTTAAAACTTTTATTTTGGTAATCTTTTCATTCTTTGTCATTTAATTCAACAAAAAAACTTACGTTGTTTGTTTCTTTCTTTATATCTTTTATTTGCATATTAGCTCCAAACTATGAATTATATACATATCTAATAATAAAATAATTAATATATCTTTTTTAAAAGAAATTAAAAAAATTTATAATTTTTATGAAATAAACACAATATATAATATAATTATTAAGTTGAATTACGGAAGTATAGCTCAGTTGGTTAGAGCACACCCCTGATAAGGGTGAGGTCGGTGGTTCGAGCCCACTTACTTCCACCATTATGGGGGCGTAGCTCAGCTGATAGAGCACTTGACTTGCAATCAAGAGGTCGTGGGTTTGAGCCCCATCGCCTCCACCATTAAAATTTTCAACAGTTTATCTGTAAGCTTATTCTTAATTGAATAAGTTTTTTTATACCAAAAAAAGAATCATATGTAAAAATATGATTCTTTTTTTATTTACTATGATAAAAGATTACTTTTTTAATATTAGCACCTTTATTAATTCATTTAATTTCATATTCTGTTGGTACATTATCATGACAATAATCAGACATATATAAATTATTTGTAGCCATCACAACATTAAAATTGTTCTCCACTATTTTATCCATTGTGTAATCAAACAATCCTTTATTATCTGTTTTAAATTCTATTGGTTGTTTATTTTTTAAAACCTTAAAAAATTTACTTACAAAATTAGGTGATGTTAATCTAAAACGTTCATGATGTTTTTTAGGTCATGGATCTGAAAAATTTAAATATATTTTATCTATTTCATTATCTTTAAACACATCACATATATTCATAACATCCATAGACAATATTTTGATGTTGTCTATTTTTTTATCTAATGAATAAAGTTTGTTTAAAAGTTTAAATAAGATAGTTGGAAATTTATCAATTGCTATGTAGTTTATATTAGGATTTGCTTTTGCTTTCTCAAAAATAAATCTTCCTTTACCACTACCAATTTCTATTTCTATTGGATTATTATTTTTAAACAAAACATTTCAATTACCTTTATATAAAATAGGATTATTTACAAAATAATGACTATCTGAAAATAACTTATTTTCAGCTTCTATATCTTTTCTTAATCTACCCATTTTTTTCTACTTTAAGTTTTAATTCTTTTAGTGATTCTTCAGATACAACAGAAGGCGAATTAAATAGCATATCAGTACCACTTGAGTTTTTAGGGAATGCTATTACATCTCTAATACTATTTGTTTTCAACATTAGCATTAACAATCTTTCCACACCTAGCGCTATTCCACCATGTGGTGGAACACCATATGAAAAGGCATTAATCATAAAACCAAATTTTTCATCTATTTCTTGTTTTGATAATCCTAAGAATTCAAACATTCTGGTCTGTGTATCAAAGTCATGAATTCTAATAGAACCTCCACCAACTTCATAACCATTTAAAACAATGTCATATGATTCGCCCTTTGCATTTTGTGGATCTTTATCAAATGTATCAATAGTTTCAAGTGAAGGTGATGTAAAAGGGTGATGTGCTGCTACATACCTATTATCTTCTTCACTATATTCAAATAGTGGTCAATTCACTATTCAAACAAAACTAAATTCTTCATTCATTTTTATAGCTTTTGAAATATTTAAGAATTCTCTTCTTATAGCACCCAATGATTTAAGAGTAGTTTCAACTTCATCTGCTACAAAAAATAATGTTCCATTTGTAATATTTTTTTCTTTACAAATTTGTTCTATAATTTCTTTTTCTATAACATTAGCTATGCTTCCCGAAGTGAAAGTACCATTTTCGATAAATAAATATGCTAATCCTTTGGCACCATTATCTTTAGCTAATTTTTCTAATCCTTTAATTTCATTTTTTGAAATTATTTCTTCTAAGAATAATCCACCAATTCTTTTGTTTGAATCAACAATAGATTTAAAGATTTTAAAATTTGTATTATTAAAATATGAAGTTAAATTAATAATTTTATTTTCATATCTTAAATCTGGTTTGTCACAACCATAGTATTCTATTGCATCATTATAATCCATTCTTAAAAAAGGAGTTTTTAATTGAATACCAAAAAATTCTTTAAATAAATGTGCAAATAAATTTTCGATAATAGTTTGTACATCTTTAGCTGACACAAATGACATTTCCATATCTAATTGTGTAAATTCTGGCTGTCTATCAATTCTTAAATCTTCATCTCTAAAACATCTAGCGAATTGAAAGTAAGCATTAAAACCCGAAACCATTAAAAGTTGTTTATAAATTTGTGGTGATTGAGGTAAAGCAAAAAACTTTTGACTTCTAGTTGGCACCAAATAATCTCTAGCACCTTCTGGTGTTTGCTTAGATAAATATGGAGTTTCTACTTCTATAAAATTATAGTTAAGTAAAAAGTTTCTACAGATGTTTATAATCTTAGATCTATTCAACATATACTGTTGCATCAAAGGTCTTCTTAAATCTAAGTATCTGTATCTTAATCTTAAATCTTCTAAACCATCTGTTTCGTTTTCAATTAAAAATGGTGGTGTTTTAGCTTTTGAATATATTTGAATATTTTCTAAATGAATTTCATATTCACCAGTCTTTAATTCTTTATTAACATTGCTTCTTCTTTTTAAAGTACCTTCCACTTTAACCACTGATTCTTTTGGGATAGAATGTACTGTTTTAAAGTGTGGATTATTTTCATCAATAACTACTTGTACTACACCTGATATATCATATAAATCCATAAATATTAATGATCCAAGTTTTCTATTCTTTTTAACTCATCCATTTACAAATATTGGTTTATCTAAATGAGTGTTATCTACATTACCACACATCACTTTTATATAATTCATTATTGTCACCTATTCTTTTCCAAAATATTTTTTTAATTCATTTAATAAATTATTAATACTAATTTTACTTTCAGTTTTAGTTCTTTGACATTTAACTGTTATTTCATTATTATCAATTTCATTTTTTCCTAAAATCAAAATAAGATTAGGATTAAACTTTTCAGCATACTTAAAACCTTTATCCATCTTATCTAAATTAAAATTAGATAATACTTTGTAATTGTTTTCTCTTAATAATTGCATAATTTGAAAAGCTTTAATCTTATCTTTTTCATCCAACTTACATGTTAGCAAGTAAATATCTATTCCTTTATTATCATCTTCTGGATTTTCATCATTCATTGCTATTATCATTCTTTCGATTCCCATAGCAAAACCAATACAGTCATAATTATCATCACCAAGTTCTTTAGTTAGGTTAGTGTATTTCCCACCACCTATTATTGTTGATTGTCCCAATAACTTTTTAGACAATGATACAAATTCAAAAACAAATCCATCATAATAATCTAATCCTCTAACTAGAGTTTCATCAACTTTGAATTTAATGTTTAAACTTTTTAAAATATCTAAAATGTTTTTTCATTCATTTTTTTCCTTATCAGTTAAATACTTATCCACTTTTGGAGAATTTATAACAAAGTCTTTTTTGCCATCAACTTTATCGTCCAAAATTCTTAATGGGTTTTTTTCAAGTCTTGCTAATGAGTCTTCTGTTAAATCATCTTTGTATTGCTCAAAATATTTTTTTAAGTCATTAATTCATTTTTCTCTAGTTTCTAAACTTCCAATGTAATTGATATTTAACTCATAGTTTTTAACATGCAATGAATTTAATATCATTTGAGCCATTACTATAGTTTCAACTTGTTCATATTCATTTTTAATTCCAATAGATTCAATTCCAAATTGATTAAACTGTCTATTTCTTCCGCTTTGTGGTCTTTCATATCTAAACATTGGACCAATATAAAAGTATTTTAAAGGTAAAGGATTTTTATGTAATAACTTGTTTTCTACAACACTTCTAATTACACCTATAGTGTTTTCTGGTCTCAAAACTATTTCTCTATTTCCTTTATCAAAAAAGTCATAAAATTCTTTTGTAACAATATCACTGTTTTCGCCAATGTTTCTTACAAATAATTCTTTATGTTCAAAAATAGGTGTAACAATTTCATTAAAATTATATAACTTAGATGTTTGCCTAGAAACTTCAGATATCTTGTTGAAGTCATCCATTTCCTTTCCAAATAAATCATATGTTCCTCTAGGTTTAGCAATTTTTGACATATTAAATCCTTCTAGTATTCTTATACAAACTCTACATTCAAAAAAATAAAATATTAAGAATGTATTAACATCCTTAATATTTTATTAAAAATTATTTTTTTAAATTTACTTTTTTCTTAAAACATGCTGGAGTTATTGTTATTGCTAAAAATACAAACAAGACAACAACTAGCATTATTCTAGAAATAATAACTGAACTTTCTGTTTTATCACTTATAAAAAATAAATCAGCAAATGGTTGTATTGCTGTTAATATTAATGAACTTCCAACAATAATAGTAGCTATAATACACATTGGTTTAAAAGTTTTATTTTCAACCACTTCTATTTTTTTAGTTTTTCTATTTTTATAACATCCCATTAATGCAAATAATATAAATGCAAAAGCGAATACTGATGCTCAGTTTGATAGCAAGTTTGCAAATGTATATAGTCTTGCTGAACTGTAAAAACCTACACCATCATATAAAGATTGACCATCTTCTTTTAAGTAATCATTTGGAATATAAGCTAATCCTCCAATAATTGATAAAATAAGAAAAAATGACATTGCTAAAACAAATACATATAACGCACCAACAATTGGTTTGTTATGATCAATTTTATTTATTAATTTATCAGAAAATGGTAATTCATTTTCTATAATAAGATTTTCTACTAATCTTGTACTTCATGTTACAAAACCATTTAGTGTACCAACAATACTGAAAGCTATCAATAAATTCAACAATCCAAATAATCATGTTAGACCATGTGAGGCTAAAAATTCTTGATATCCACTTTCTCCATTAAATGCTCCCGTTTTTGAAGCCAAACTCATCACTATAGCAATAGTCAAGTAAATGAATGTAACAACAGATAAACCAACAATAATTGCTATTGGTGTTTTTTTAGGTTCTTTCATTTCTTTTTGAATTCCTGCTGCAAAATAAAAACCATCAAAAGCAAAAAAGATTGCTGATAAAGATAATATCATTCCAATACCAGGTCATAACTGATAAAATGTTGTGACATCTTCTATTGGTTTTTGATTAGGTCAAACATTTATATTTACTCCATTATTAGCAATAATAACAATTCCTAAAATTACAACTGCAACTAGTGGAATAAACTTAATAGATAAGATTACTTTATTTTGAATATCTGCTATTTTAGTATTAATTCCTGATGTGAATATTAATCAAGATGATATTAACATACCAATCACCATTCAAATTGCTCAATCATTTGCAGTATTAAAAGTACTTTGTACCCCAAAACCTACCAACATGTTTTGGATAGAAATTATTGTATAGTATGGTAAATAAAAAAATTCTAATGGTAAGTATATAAATACCATGAAGTTTTTACAACATTTATAAATAAAAGAATTATTAAATGTTTTACACCATCCTATCATTGATAAATTATCATTTCTTTTACTAACTACTTCTAGTAATGCAATAGCCATACATATAACAGCTATTGCAGATATTAATCAACTTAATATTGATAAAACAAAAGAACCTGAATTGTAATTTAATACAGTTTCTGATTTAAAAAATATTCCAGAACCTATACAAGAACTAATAATAAGTAAAATAGCACCTAGAAAACTTATTTTTTTTCTATTTTTTACTTTTTCAAAATCTTGATTTTTCAATTCACTTAAAACTGCTGATTCTTTTATTTCATTCATTATTCCCCCTTATAAACTTTTTATTAAGTATTAATTTTAAATGAAAAAACAAAAAATAAAAATTAACTTCTATTTTTTGTTTTTCTTTCTTTTTAAATGATATTATTTAAAATCTTTCCTGTGATACGCAACCACAGTTAATATAGACATCATAGTAAATATAATAGACCATAATAATAAAATTCCTCATAATGGATCAATTGGTTTTTTGAAAAAGTCACACATTGAATATGCTTATTTTTATAAGAGTTATGAATTGTTACTATTTCTTTATCTTCAACTTTAAAATTGTAATAAGTAAAATTTGAAATAAATTTAAATGAATGCATACTAGATAAAAAGATAGATGATCCCATAAAAGAATTAAATGCAGACATAGGATTTAAATAACGAAATATATATGAGTTTGATGCTTTTATGTTTTTGTGAATAGATTCATTCATTAATGCAATAGCCACTTTATAATGTGGTGTGTTTACATTTGTTTCTAAAGTGCTATTTTCATCTTTTTTGTTAGTTATATGATGAGTAGAAGAAGTTCACATATAATCAACTTTATCTTCAGAATTTATATACCATATATAACCAGATACATATAGTGCATTATTAGAAGAAGAGTAATTTAAAAAACTTATATCCTTACTATGGTATTTTAAAAATTTTTTGATTTTTGTGGTTTCATCCCTTGAATAAAGTTCGATCTCATTATTTTCAATTTTTTTATTAACACTTTCTATTGCATTATTTGCAATAGATGTTAATGGATTATCAATTGTTATTCCTGATAATTGATCAAACAAAACTGAAGATAATGCACTTATCCCTAATAAAACCATTGGTAATACTCTTGCTGTTTTTACATTAACATACAAACCAATTAATAATGACATTGAACTCATAACTAAAAAAGATAAAAGAGAAGCAACAAATGTTCCAGGAATCAAAATATCTAATTTGTTTTGATA
>JARHZT010000037.1 GCA_029258015.1 Malacoplasma sp.
TAATCCTAATCCTTTAATAGTTTTTGCATGTAAAATTGTAGGTCTATATTTAGCTTCATATTTTGCTTCTTTTAATGCTTGAATCATTTCTTTTACATCATTACCATTTACTAAACCTATATATTTAAATCCAAGTATTTCAAAAAAATCTTTAGCTGTTTTTTTTACTTCTTTTTTTTGAAACATATTTTCAATCTTAGTTTTTAAATTAGTGTTGTCATAATAGTAATTTGTTCTTAATAAAATTTCAGATAATTTCCCAACATTTTCAGAAATAGACATTTCATTGTCATTAATGACAATAAGCATTGGTGTTTTATTGTATGCTATGTTGTTTAATGCTTCAAAAGCTAATCCATTAGAAAGAGCTCCATCACCAATTACAACAACAAAATTAGTATTAGAATCTTCACAATTTTCTTTAGCACCTTCTGCTATAGAAAGAGAAGTGGAAGAATGTCCTGAAGAAATAAAATCATGTGGTGATTCATTTTGATCTTGAAATCCAGACAATCCTTTGTACTCTTTTATAGAATTAAACAATTCTGATCTATCTGTTAGCATTTTATGTACATAACACTGATGTCCTGTATCATATATTATTTTGTCTTTTGGAGACTTATAAATATACAAAAGAGCAATTGAAATTTCTACAATTCCTAAATTGCTCGATAAGTGAATAGATTTGCTTTTAGCTAATTTAATAATTTTTTTTCTAATAGAATATGCTAAAGATTCTAAATTTTGAATACTATATTTTTTTAAATCTTTGTATTTTGGAATATCAATTAGAATGTTTTTTTTCATGCTTAACTCAATAATAAAATCTTTCTGTATATTGTATTAAATTTGTTAGGTAGTGTTTCTTTAATAAAACTTAATATAAACTTCATGTTCTTATTTAACTCTGTATAACTTGATATTTGATTTTCTTCAATAAAAAACTTATGCATCTTATTTTCGAATCTTAAAAAATGATTTAGTATTCAAGAGTTTCTATAAAAACTTCAAAGATTTGAATAAAAGGATTCAAAGTCGATTTTGTGGTCTGTTTTATTTTCCAGTAAATCAATTAAATGCTTTTTAGTTTTTTTAGCAGAAAATTCTTTGTAAAGATCTTTGTAATATTTAGTTCTTTCTGCTTTTGATTCAAATGTTTTATTTTCTAATAAAATATAAATATTTATGAAAATTAAAAACATCTTATTTTTAGTTGTTAAATTTCAAATAAAAATCTTCTTTTTTTCTTTTTTCATAAATTTATTAAAAAGAAAAAAACTAATTTTTTGATTGTTACTTTCAACCTTTTTCAATTTCATTTTTTATAAACTCCAAAAGCCCTTTTACTTTTGAATAGTCAACTCTTGTTGGGGCTACCATTACAAATTTAGTTTTATTGTTTTCAGTCATTTCGATGTTTGTTTCAGCAAAAACTATATCATCATAGTTGATTTCATCTCCAAACGTTATACAAGTGCTAGAACCACTTTCTTGTTGTTTTAAAGCTATTTGTTCTCAAATACTTGTGTTTTCTAATAACTCTAAAATCTTTTTTAGTTTATCTTTATCTTGAAATTCTGGAATAGTTAATAAAGATGATTGATTGTGAATATTTTTAATAACTTTAGTTTTAATATGAAATATTCTTTCAATAATTTCTTGCATGATATATTCGTATTCTTTAACTTTATCTTTGATAACGCTTTTTAAACTTTCAATTCTTTCAGGAATTTCAGTGATTTTACAATCAATTAAACGATCATTAAAAATTCTTATACATATAGAAACATCATTTAAAACATTTTCATTATCAAAATGAATGATATTTTTATGTAACATTCCATCTGAAGAAATAACAATAACCATAGCTGATTGATTGTTAATTCTTACTAAATCAATTCTTTTTAAAAGAACTTCTGCATTTTTCTCAATAGTTACCAAAGGGAACTGAGTGCTTTCAGAAATTATTTTACAACTTTCTTCAATGATGCTATCAATAGACATGGTTCTGTCATTAAAAATTTTTCTTAATTTAGTTTTTACATCATCATCAAAATTAGTAGGTTCTGAGAAATTCTTTTCATAAAACTTGTACCCTTTTGTTGAAGGTACCCGTCCACTTGAAGTGTGGTTTTTTTCTAAATATCCTAATTTCTCTAATGCAGCCATATCATTTCTTACAGTAGCTGCTGAGATACTTTTCATATATTTTTCAATAATAGTCTTACTTCCTACAGGATTAGCTGTAGCAACATATTCTTGTACAATATACTTCAATAAATCTTTTTGTCTACTAGTTAAATCATTCATGGTGCTTATACATCCTATTTTTTATAAAGAATGGCATTAGCCACATTTAAAGCTACTTGCTTATTCAATAATTTTTCAATAACTAATAATGCAAAATCAATTGAGTAGAATGCTGATTTTGCTGTAATAATGTTTTTGTCACACACAACATTTTCATCTTGAAAATTGTTTCCAAGGTATTTTTCAAAACCAGGAAATACTGTCATCTTTTGATCTTGGATAACACCTAATCTTGATAATACAGAAGGTCCTGCACATATAGCAAAAACTCATTTCTTTTCATCAGCTACAAATTTAGCTAATTTATCATGTAATTTTTTACATAATTTTTCATCAAGAAATGTTTCGTGTCCTCTACCACCTGGGATAAGAATAGCTGTAAATCTATCAAGATTTGTTTTTTCTAGAGTCTCTTCACAAGAGATTTTTGTTCCAGATTGCAATGTAATTGTATTCTTTTTTTCTACAGATATTTTTTCTACTGAAATACCTGCTCTTTTTCATAAATCAAAAGGTACAATAACTTCCATATCTTCAGATTCTTTTGCAACCATAATTGCAATCTTCACTTTTAAACTTGCTGATTTTACTCTTTCCATTATAAACCTCTTCCATAGCATAAATTACCTTAAATATTTTTCATAAACAAAATACAATAAATCACCCATGAAACATGAGTGAGTGTAAATGTATGCTAATTACCGTATTTAAATTATATATTGTATTTATTAATAAAAATTAAAATTTTTTCTTTTGAAACAATATCCGTCATCTGGTAAATTTACTATATTATCTTTACCAATTTTCTTTTTTAATTTGAAAATATATTGAATAACAAGTCCAGTAATGTCTTCATCATAACCTCAAACTTTTTTAAAAATTTGTTCTTTAGTAAAGAAAACATTTTGGTTTTCTAAAAAGAATTTTAGTATTTCAAACTCATTTTTAGTTAAAACAACTTCATGACCTGATTTTCAAACTTTTCTTTCAACAAGGTTCATTGAAATATTATTACCTCAAATAATTGTTGTATTTAATCTATTTGCTTCCATTACTTTTTTGAATATGTTCAATAAAGTTTGATTAAATAATTCTTCATTAAAAAAATCTAAACTAACACAAAATTCAATTTCTTTTTTCAATACTCTTAAAAATACAGCACTATTATAAGTTTCACAAAAATAAATAAAGTGTGTAAGTGGAGATATGATCTTTATTCTTTTAATCAATTCTTTAGAAATTAAATTATCTTTTATGTTATCAAAAATAACTAAATCAGGGTTTATTCCTGTTAAATAGTCAAATTCTGATGCTTTAATAATTACTCTTTTTACACTAATATTTTCATTATTAAAATTAATAAAATTTCTAAATTTATTAAATGATTCTAAAACTTTAGTATTGTATTTTTGATTTTCTGAAACATATGCAATTGTAAAACTTTTATTCATGGTTTTTTCTTTCTATATCATATATTTTTTCAAGTCTTTGCACATGTCTTCCTGCTTCAAATTTTTCATTAAAAAATGCTTTAATGATTTTTACATTATCTTCAAATGTTGTAAATCTTCCAGATAATGTTATTACATTAACGTTATTGTGTGCTTTAGCTAATTTAGCTTCTTCAATCTTATTAACATTTGCTGCATAAATGCCATTAATTTTGTTTAATGAAATACAAATTCCTATTCCTGTTCCACAAATTCCTATTCCATAAGCACCTTTATTTTCTCTCACTGCTTTTCCAATTTTTTCAGCATAATCAGGATAATCTACTGAATCTGTAGAATAAGTCCCAACATCTTCAAATTCTAAAAATTCATTAAGTTCTTTGTTAGTCCTGATTTTTTCTTTCATTTCAAAACCACCATGATCTGAACCAATATAAACTTTTATTTTGGTGTTTAAAACATTTTTTAAATCTGACATTGTAATCGCCCCTTGTCTTATAATTTTCCTTTTATCAATATCATAAATGGTTGAAGCATTGTTGTCTTTTGAATACTTACCATTTATAAAAATAATAACATTAATATAGTTGCTAAAATTAGAAACTGCTTCTTCTTTATTTGTAATTGGATTTTGCCCACTTATATTAGCACTAGATGAATATAATGGTCCAGTTTTTTTTATTATATTTAATAAATAATCACTATTGGGTTTTCGGTATGAAATGCCTTGATAAATTAAAGTTAAAGGACCTGGTCAAAACTTGTTTGCTAGTTTATTAAAAATAATATTATCAATATTCAATTCATCTATGTCATTTACAAAGCTAATAAGTTTTTTTTCCTTGGGTCTATTTTTTACTTGATATATTAAATCTGGATTTAAGCTCACTATTCCTCACACTGTATCTGTTGGAATAATTGCTACTTTATTATTTTTTAATTCATTCACTATCTTATCTAAGTTATTGTCATTGGGTTCATAGCAAATAATGTTATCTATTTTTTTATTTTTCATATTTAATCCACTAAATTTATTATAAAAAACATTACTTTTTTATAATGTGTAAAATTCTATAATTATTGTCTAAGTCTTTGATGAATTCAAAATTTATAATATTTTTATATTTCTCTAAATATCTTTCTAATTCTTCTTTTTGATTAAAACCAATTTCAAAAACAACATCAGTTTTAGACTTTAATAAATTTAGGTATTTGTCAAAAAAACTAAAATAAAAATAATATCCATTATTAGATGCAAACAATGCTTCATTGGGTTCAAACTTTGTTGATATATCTATATTCTTATCATCTATATCAATATATGGTGGATTACAAATTATAAAATCAGCATTTTTATAGTAGTTATTTTCTATCTCAAATATGTCATTAAAAATAAAACTAACATTTGTTTTTAATATCTCTTTATTTTTTATACAAACATCAAAAGGTACTTTATATTTTTCAATTCCTATTACATTTATATGTCTATTTTCTAATCATAAGGTATTAGCTATTACCCCACTTCCAGAACATAAATCCAAAATAGTTTTTTTATTTTCTAATAATTTATTACTTATAACTCAATCAATAATGTATTCTGTTTCCTGTCTTGGAACCAATACACCTTCACGAACATAATGATAGTTTTTATAAAAAT
>JARHZT010000045.1 GCA_029258015.1 Malacoplasma sp.
TGACATAAATGAGTATAATTTTAAATCGACTAACTTTTTCATGTTTTCCACCAAATTATATAATTATACAACAAATGGACTATTAAAATAAATAATAAACACTTACATCTTTATGTTCATTAAGTATAGTGCACGGTCATTTTTCATCAAAAGTAACAGAGTTTTTTAACACTTCAAATGCTTTTTTCTTATTATCATCCAAAACAATTAGTATTATTTTTTTAGCACTAATAATTGTGCTTAAACCCATTGTTACAGCGTATTCTGGAACATAGCTAATATCATTATCAAAAAATCTGGCATTATCTTTTCTTGTAGAATCAGCCAATTTTATAATTCTTGTTTTACTATTTTTTTTAGAACCTGGTTCATTAAATCCTATATGTCCATTACTTCCTAAACCTAATATCAAAATATCTAATCCACCATTCTCTAAAATTAAATCATCATATTTTTCATAATTGTTTTCAGCTTCTCATAATGTTCTACAAGGAAAATTTATATTTTCTTTTTTGATATCAATTTCATTAAATAAGTTTTTCTTCATAAATTCATAATAAGAATTACAGAAATATTTTTTATTTAAACATAAATATTCATCAAGATTAAAAGTTCTTACATCTTTAAAGCTTATTTCATTATTTTTATACATTTTTATTAATTTATCATAAACACCTAACGGACTAGAACCAGTTGCTAATCCTAGATTTGATTTTGGATTAATAGTAATAACATTTTTAAATTCATTTGCTATTTTTTGTGCCAATTCATCTTTGGAATTACATCTTATAAAATTCATATTTCTCCTTAAATATTTTAATATCACAATAAAAAAATAATGATGTATAAAACATCATTATTTTGTTTCAAGATTTGCTTTAGGTTTTTCTCTTCTTTCTTTAATTCTAGCTGACTTACCAGAACGTTGTCTTAAGTAGAATAATTTAGCCCTTCTAACTTTACCTAAACTCACAACCTCAATTTTTTCTATTTGTGGTGAATGTAATTGGAAAGTTCTTTCAACACCAACTCCATTACTTTCTTTTCTAACAATAATAGATTCAGATAATTTACTTCCTCTTCTAGAAATAACAACACCTTCAAATTTTTGAATTCTTGTTTTGTTGTTTTCAACAATCTTATTGTGAACAATAATAGTATCACCTGATTTAAAATTAGGAATATCAGCTTTTAATTGTTTTGATTGTACATAATTCAAAATTTGCTCATTAGTCATTTTTGAGTTACTCATTTTTAATTCCTTTCTTACTTGTATACTTTAAATACAAATCATTTCTATTTTTTTTAGTTTTTTTAATTCTTTCATCTTTTCTATATTGATCTATTTTCTTATGATTGCCTGATAATAGCACTTCTGGCACTTTATAACCATCATATATTTCAGGTTTTGTATAAACCGGATAATCTAATAAATCATCATTGAAAGACTCGTCTAAAAGGCTATTATCGCTTATAACACCAGGTATTAATCTAATTATTGCATCACTTATAACTAATGCAGCAATTTCTCCCCCTGTTAAAACATAATCTCCTATGCTTATTTCTTCATCAATATAATTAACTATTCTTTCATCAAAACCTTCATAATGACCACATATTAAAATAATGTGTTTTTCTTTTGAAAATGAATATGCTAATTTTTGACTAAATGTTTTACCACCAGGTGTTAATAATACAACCTTAGTGTCTTTTGTTTTAATTGAATTAATTGCATCCACAATTGGTTGAAGTTGCAAGACCATTCCAGCTCCACCACCATAAGGGGTGTCATCAACCTTTCCATGCTTATTTTTAGAAAATTTTCTAAAATTAATTATTTCAATCTCAACTTTATTCTTTTCAATAGCTCTTTTTAAAATAGAATTTTCAAAAAAACCTTTAAAAAGATCTTCAAATAATGTCAAAATAGATATTTTCATTATTTTTTATTATTTTTTTTAGATTCATTTTTTTGATTAATGTACTTACTTCAAACACCAGCTTTTTTCAAAATTGATTTTGCTGTATCAGTTGGTTGAGCACCTTTGTTTAATCATTCTAATGCTAATTCTTCATTAACTTTAGTAACACCTTCAAATGGTTCATAATTACCAACTAATGCAATGTAGTCTCCGTCTCTTCTTTTTCTAGCATCAGCTACAACAATTCTGTAGTATGGTGATTTATGTCTACCCATTCTAGTTAATCTAATTTTTACCATGTAAAACTCCAAACTAATATAACAAAGAAAATTATACTAAAAAAATAAAAAAGTTGTTAAGTATTTTTACTTAACTCATAATTAATGAGTAAAAAAATACAGAATTTGTATTCTGTATTTCAATTATTTTCTTTTCTTTCTTATGACCATTACTAAACCTAAACTAAATAATGAAACTAAAATCACAACACCTGATGTTATACCTACATTTTTTATAACCTCTGCTGTAGCATTATTAATTACAGAATTTGAATTAGGAACAGTTGGATCACCTTGTTCTATAGGTTTTTCAGGCTTTAATTCAGGACTTGGAACTTCTGGTTTTGATTCAGATTCTGAAGGAATAGTTGGTTTTTGTTCTAGTTCAGTTTCTGGTTTTGAAGGAGTAACTGGTTTTTAATCCGGTTTAACTTCTGGTTTGTGATCTATATCAGTATTTTTATTTACTATAAATCTAACTACATTTGAATATTCACTAGTATAGTTTTCTGTTTCATCAGATTTTGCTCTAGCATAGTGCACACCTTCTACATTAGGATTAAAATTAATTTTGTTTGAACAATTTTCATCACTAAAGTATTCAATTATAGGGTTACCATATTTAGCACTAACTTTTAACTCTTCATTTTCTAAAATTAATGTAGTTAGTGTATTTTTATCTTTGCTAATAACAAATTTTTCTTTTTTAGTACCAGTATATTCTGAGTTTTGTTTAGCTTTAATGATAATTCTTGCATTCGAAGAAGCATCTACATTATTCGAATATTCAACATCATAATCTTCACCTTCAATTAGTAATTTATCATTAATTTTGACTTCAACATTAGCCGTTAATTCTTTACCATTATATGTAACTTCTTTATCCATAGTGACTGTTGCATTCACTAAGTGATTTGGATCTATATTTTTTGGTTGTTCAATAGTAAAAGCCTTAATTCTAGCAATATCACCAAGTAATGGAATTTTAGAGTTTGTTCATTTATTTGTTTCTTTATCAATTACAAATGTCATGTCATTTGTAGACTCTTCTAATATCGAATATCCTATAGGTTTTTTCTATCTGTTGTTTTTGAATGAACACTAAAGTTTGAACCCTCTTCTAATTCAATTAATTCATCTAATTGAATAATGTGTAATCCTGGGTATTCAAAATGCACTTGTTTAGAAGCAACTTTTTTACCACTAATAGGGGCATTCATTCTAGATAAACTATCATTAAAATCAACATTCGAATATATATATATATATATATTACAACCTCTGTATTATCTTTAGGTAAATGCACATTAACAGCTTTTAAATATTCAGATACCTTTTTCATTTGCTTTTTTTACAGGAAAAACCGCTATTGCTTCATTATAACCAGGTTCTCTATCATCTATTATTCAACTTCTCATTTCTGCATCATAAAAGTATAGATTTTGGTAGTCTTGTTTTTTACCATAATCATAACCTATAACTTCCCTAAGTTTAGTATCATAAGAAATGTAAAAATAACCTTCAAACCCATCTAAACATCAGCTATTTTTCATTATTCAAGCACCATCACGACTTGCTGCTCTTGGTCTAAATAAATCTTTTGATATACTATCATCTCACCAAACTAATTCAATAGCATGAGACATATTACCTTCATAATCTTGATCTGTCGCAAGAATGTAATCAGCATAAGTTGAAACACTATAGCTTGCCACTAATCCACCATGTTTTACTATCTCTTTTTTAACTGTATTTATAAAATCTTGATCAATATCAACACCTTTTTGTGTGTTAGCAACTAAACTCGCATCCAATAATTGTCATTGAGTTTCTAAATATCTGTAATTTTCATATGAATATTCTGGTTGGTTAGCAAGTACTTCACCTCTAATTAATGCATGAGTTGCAGCATATGAATTGTTTTCATTTCCGACTTTTCCACTTCTTAAATCTTCAAGTGTTAAACCTAATTTATCGGCTGCCACAGTTCAATCAAAATTATCTTCTAAAAGATCTATTTGTTTATTAATATCTTCAGTAATAGGTGCTCAACCTTTTTTAAAATACTAGTTTCTGCAGCAGAAATAGTAGCATATGCTCAACAATTATTTTTATTTTGATTTTTAGACATTGTTGTTAACCCATAATCTTTACTATTGTATCATGAGAATTTTGCCATTTCTGCTGGATCTGCATTATTTAGTTCTTCTAGTGTTTCAGGCAATTTTGTTAATTATTGTGTTTGATTATCAACTAAAACCTTAGTTACTGCCGAAGGTAAAATACTATAATTTGGTATGGCTAATGCAAAACCAGGTAATGTGTATAAATTCACAAGTAATAATTTCTTTGATAATTTTCTCATTTTTGCCCACGCACAAATATAAAAAATATTTTTACTTAATATTTCGTTACTATATTATAACCTAGAAAAAAACTCAATTTTTTTCTAGGTTATTAAATTTTGTTAATAAAAATAAAAAAAGGTTAAAGACTTTTTACATCTTTAACCCTTAATAAATACAAAAAACAGCACTTTACATGGGATGATCGGATACCATCATAAGCGCTGTTTTGTTATAATACATTTTTTTATATATTTTTTTCTACAAAGAGACTCGGTTTTTATCACTTACTCATCTTTTCAATTCTAATATCAACTTAAAAACCAACTAAAGAATAACTCAAACATTCATTTAAATTTTGTATTTACATTTTGATTCTTTAAATAATCCCAGAATATTATTTAAACCGTAGCATTAAACCGAACTATTGCATCATCCAAATTTTCACCACAACACCATTAATATCCAATACTCATTCATTTAACTTTACACTCTATATATTATGAACACTCACTTCATATGGTCCGACACAAGTTTGCATCCACTCAATATAGAATTACACATTAAACTAGCTTATATCTTCATTTAACTTAGAATAGCTCAAACCGAACTTATCTTTAATCCAAATCTAGCACCTAGACTTAAATTCTAACTAGTTTTATTCTCTGAATCTAATTTCAATTAAATTTAAAATCATATACAAATTTTTATTTAATATATTTTTAATTCTCAATTAAATTTAAATCGACTTATAAATTTTTAACCTCATACTCAATTGAACCATATCCCATTGTCGACGTGGGACAGAGGTGTAGCATGCTAATCACAAGGTTCACTATCTTTGCTTTAAAAATAATTCTAATCCAAAATACTATAGTGAAATAAATTTGCAATTAATATACTAATTGATCAACTAGGGGTCTCATTAACATCCACAATAGTCTGTGCCGAGAAATTGACTTATTTGCTTTCTTTAAATCAACCCATATATATAATAACACAAAAAAATGAAAAAAAACATTTTTTTTAATTTTTTTTTAATTTTTTTTATTTTTAATAAAAAAAAGATAAACACAACTATTTGGTGTGTTTATCTTTTTAGACTACTTTAAACAAGATTTCCCCCTTTTTAACAACTTGTCTATTCTTTACACAATATTCAATTCTTCTTCTTTTATTTAAGTTTGGTACTACAATAGGAATTAAGGAATTTTTAGAAATATCAAGTTTATTTAAATCAGAGTTTATTAAATGAATATCAATGTTTGCATCACAATTATTTTTAACTAACATTTCAAATGGGGATTGATCTAGTTTTATCAAAGATGTGCCAGCATACATTAAAACTTTTGTTTTATCTGCTGATTCAAAAACATAACATGATAATGCTTCATTTATACTTATAATTTTTCCTTCATTTAAGGGACAATAATATTTTGGTGATTTAGGTTTAATAGCTATACCTTGACCCAAAATATTATTTTTAAATGCCACATCATTTAAATCAGATAAATAATAAACAAATCCATCGACTGGTGAGTATATATTAAATGGTAAAAAATCATTGTCACTCACATCTTCCAATATCTCAGGTTCATTACAACTATTATCTAGATCGCTATTATTGCAAACATTATTTTGAATTGGTTGTATTTCTATTTTTTGTTTTTGTATTAATGGTAATTTATTATCAATAATATTATTTATTTCATTTGCAAAGTAATGTGACATATTACCAAAAAATATTTCTACATTATTTTTAGAAATAAATTCTGAATTACTACCAAACTTTTTAAAATCATTGCTATTTATTTTATGTGTGTTTTTTAGTTTAGCTATTAATCTTGTAGAAGATGAACTAATGTTTATGATGTTACCAAGTCCACCTAATGCATAAATTAAATCAATAACTTTATCATCTATATCTCTGTCTATGTCTATATTATTCTTTTTTGTTTTCTTATTCTTTTTAAACCATCTAAATATATTCATTTACTTTCATTCACTTTCAAAAAATATAAAACCAAAAGTTTTATCTGTTTTATTATCCTTTTTTTAGATAGAAAATTATTTTTTCTTTTTTAGTTCACTTAAAAATCTTTCAGTAATAAACTTAGGTTGTGTAATAGCATTTCCTACAACTACAGCAAAAACATTTAAATCCATAATTTGCTTAACTTGATTTGGTTGGCAAATTGAACCTTCTACAATAACAGGTACATTTGATTTATTAACTGCTTCTTTAACAAATTCATATTCATTATCAAAAATAGTTTTACCTTTTGTATTTTCTGTATGACCTCTCATAGAAGTTGAAACTAAATCAAAACCCAACTCATTAGCATTGATAATATCTGATATTGTTGCACAATCTGCCAATAAACAAATATCTGGATATTTTTCTTTTGTATAAGATAGTATTTCTTCTAATGTTTCTTTTGGTCTTTTATTATCTGTAGCATCTATTGCTATACACTTAATATTTAATTTAGCTAATTCATCCACTTCTTCAATAGTTGGAGTTACATAAACATCACTATTATCATATTTATTATTTACCATTCCAATAATAGGTAAATCAGTTGCTTGCATAACACTTTTAATATGAGGAATTCTTCCTAACTTCAATACTTTTGCACCACCTTCTATAGCAGATTTAATAATTAAGGTGGTAGCAGTAACATTATTTAAGGGATCATTATCAACAGCATGACTTGACACTATTATTTGATTTTCAATTTTTTTTAAAAAATTTTCTTTTTTAATTTTGTTTACCATATTCACTCTCTATATCTATTTATCAATATTTTAAATTCCATTACTAAAATTAATTAATTTTTTAAATAAAAAATGAATTCTTAATTGAATCCATTTTATATTTATTTTTTAATATTTATTAGATATTGAATGTTCATTTTGGTGGCGAATGATAAAAGACCATTTGTTTTTCCTTTTTCAGATATATTTACTTTTCTAAGTGATAATTCTTTATAACTTATGAAATCTTTTATTTTGTATTAATCTTTGAATTTAACAATAACTAGAAATCTATTGTTTGTTTCATTATTTCCATTTCAACATATTCAATTTTTTGATCTAATATTTTTTTATCTTGATATTCTAAGTCTTCTTTCATTCAACGTGAATATTTTTTATATGACTCTGGTGCACTAGTTTGAGTTAGCATCTGTGCGTTACCTTCACTTCAAATATCTATAGTAATTTTCATTTTATATAATAAATCATCTGTTAAAAATATTATTTATCCATCAGCTAATATTTTATTATTAGCATCTGAATCTGAACTTTTATAAATACACTTAGGTGATAAGTCATTAAAAGTAATAACATTAGTACTTTTGGAAATTAATGCATCTATCATATCTAATGATTGAGCATTTGTATTATTTTTAATTACAGCATCTTTAAATTGAATTTGTAATCTAAGTCCAGTTTTTTCTTAATCATTTTCTAATTTAACTAAATTAATTTTCCTTTAAATTCATCTTCAAGTATTTTTTGAAATTCAGATTTAATTAAATTTTCAGATGCTTTATAAGTTAATGCATCTTCTGTTTTTAAAAATATGGAAATATAAGAACTTGCTATGTTAATAACTTCTTTTTTAAATTCTACAAAGAAAGTGTCATCAAAATTAAACATATTGTTTTTATTGAATGCAACACCTGTTGGAACTTCTATAAAACAGATAGCATTATTTGTAGAAGATACAATATTTGAATTATTTTTTACCATTAGTTCATCTTTTAAATTTACTGTTACATTTTTACAGTCTTTCTGTTTGTAGTATTAAATTCCACAAATTTATTGAAAACATCAGAAATTTATATACTCTTAATTTTATCTTTTAATGCACCATTATTTGTATATTGGAATTTAAACATTATATCCTTAGCCAATTGATTCTTATCAAATTGTGTTGATGAAATTGAACCAGTAGCTCTAGTTGCAATATCATCTTTCATTTCTTGAGCAAAATCATTAGATATATTTATTTTACTTGTATATTGAATAGCTGTTTCTAACTGTTAAATGCAACTGCATTGCCACATATAAAAATATTTTTTATAGAATCTAAATCACCATTTCCTATTTCAGTATTTTCATTGAAAGTTATAGTTAATTTAAATTCTTTGTTAGTATCACTATTAGTGCTGTTCATTAAATCGCAACTAACTGAGTTAAATTTCCTTTTAATAACTCTAATACTATTATTCTATCTTTATTAATATCATTTTAAACTTTAGATACTAAGTCTTTTATATTGCCATTAAAGTTTTTAAACTCATTAGAAACATAGTTGTTTAGTTTATTAAATGTATTATTAACTTTAGCATCTATATTAGTTTAATTACTAGTTTCATTTTTAATATCAGTTACTTTATTTTCAGTTGAAGTTATTTGGTTAGTTTGAGTTTGATTTAAAACATCATTATTCACAAATAGTTTAGTTGTCACTATAAAAGCTTCATCATTAAGATTAATTTTAGTTTTTTCAGTTTTTTGTATGTAACAGTTCCAACTACTGGGATACCAGTTGATAAAGCAACGTCTTTATTGTAACTAGTGTTTTTTTTCAACATACTTTATTCATATGTGTATCCTCTACAAATCTTTAATATACATTCCCATTTAAAAATTTAATCACAGTGTTTTTATGTTATTAAAAACAAAATAATGATTCAATAATACAAACAAAAGAGACACTCAATAAGAATGTCTCTTTTGTTAATAACATATAGTTATATTGCATTTCATTTTTGCAATCAATTTCATTTAGATTCAACTTTTTTATAAATACTACTATTATAAATAGCTTTTGATATTTCAATAACAACTGTCGGAATAAAAGCTGAAGCTATTGCTACTACAAATATTCAACTATATCCACCAAGCGGTTCTCCTTTATAAGAATTAAATACATATATATCAGAGTTAAATACATCATTTAATCCAGGAATTAATACAACTATTAATATAAAAAATATTGAAGCAGCAAATGCCATTAATAAATATTTTAAGTTTTCTCATCTTTGAACAAAAATACTTCTATTAGAAATTAAATTAAAACAGTTAAAAGATTGAGAAATAGTAATTACTAAAAAGGCTGCTAAACTACCTGACATTTGCATATCAAATAATGTTTTTCTATCTAATAAAGTAGTTGTTTCATAACTACCTAAGATTTCAACCATTTTATTAAAATTAAAATCAACAAATGGTGCTGCACCTAAATAAAACATACCTAATGCAATCGCTGAATACATTGATCCTTGAATAACGATCTTTAATAGCATTTTCCTATCTACTAAATTATTCCGTAGTTTAGGACCAAATTCCATTAAACGTTCAGAAGGAGATTTCATACCTAAAGCAATCGATGGTAAACTTTCAGTCACTAAGTTTATCCATAAAATTTGAATTGCAGTAAATGGTGAGTAGTGGAAGATAATCATTCCAAGAAATACCGTTAATAATCCTGACATGTTTGTAGTAAACATTAAAAGCATAATTCTTTTTAGATTATCAATTACACCACGGCCTTCCTCAACAGCTTTAACTATTGTACTAAAGTTATCATCTGTTAAGACAATGTCTGCTGCTTGCTTACTAACTTCTGTACCATTAATACCCATAGCACAACCAACATCTGCTGCTTTTAATGCGGGTGCATCATTAACACCATCACCCGTCATAGCAACAACTTTATTATGTTGTTTTCATGCTTTTACAATTCTAATTTTATCTTCTGGTGTAACTCTTGCATAAACTGCATATTTATCTACATTATTAAATAATTCCTCATCAGACATAGCTGCTAGTTCAGATCCAGATATAACTAATTTATCATCAGTTAAAATACCTAAATCTTTAGCAATTGCTTTTGCTGTATTTGCAAAATCTCCTGTAATCATAACTGGAGATATACCTGCTTTTTTAACAAGCTCAATTGATTTTTTAACCTCTTCTCTTGGTGGGTCTATAATTCCAAATAATCCAATAAGATTCAAGTTCTTTTCTAAATCAGAAATATTTTTAGGAAGAGTTTTTATTTTCTTACATGCTATCGCTAATACTCTTAGTGCTCTGTTAGACATATTTTCGTTTTCATTAATATATTCTTGTGGAATATTATTTGTTACTTTTGAAATAGAATCAAAAGCACCTTTGGTAATAGAAAGATAACCACCCTTAATTTTATGAACTGTTGTCATCATCTTTCTTTCTGAATCAAAAGGAATATCTTCAACTCTTTCATATGTCTCATTCAATTTATTGAAATCAAAACCAAGTTCTTTCCCAGCATACACTAAAGATGTTTCAGTTGGATCCCCAACCATTACACCATCATCGTCATGAGAGTCATTACATAACATTGCATATTGGAAAATATTTTTGTCTTTTACTTCTTTTAAATCTGAATAATTTTTCTTTCCATCAAAAACATTAACAACTTTCATTTTGTTTTGTGTTAATGTGCCTGTTTTATCACTACATATAACAGAAACATTTCCAAGAATTTCAACTGTATGAATTTTCTTAATTAAAGCATTATGCTTAATCATTCTTCTAATACCAATTGCAAATACAACTGTCATAATAGCAAACAACCCTTCAGGAATAGCTGCTATAGCAACTGATATACCAATTTTAAAAGCATTTGATCATGTATCTTTAATATTTGCTATATCATTCACATAGAAGATATATAGAAAGAAAACTAATACCAGTAAAACAAACGCTATAACACCTAATACATTACTCAATTTACCAATTCTTTTTTCTAAACTACTTTTTTGGTTTTCTTCATTTGAAATTAATGTGGCAATTTTTCCAATTTCTGTATTCATTCCAGTTTTTGTAACAAGAATTTTAGCAGTACCATTAATAACATTTGAACCAGAAAAAACACAGTTTTTTCTTTCTGCTATAATTGTTGATTCATCATATACAAAATCTGGATCTTTTTCCACACTTTCAGATTCACCTGTTAAAGCAGATTCTTGAGTTTTAAAAAAACTAGATTCAACTATTATTCCATCAACAGGAACAGAATCACCTGCTTCAAGTAATATCACATCACCTGGTACAAGTTCATCAGAATTAATTACATCAAAAATACCATTCCTATATACTTTTGCTTTAGCAATAATCATTTTATTTAATGAATCTACTGCCTTTTCTGATTTAGCTTCTTGAAAAGCTCCAAAAAAAGTATTTAAAAATACTATAAATAAAATTATGAAAGGTTCAACCTTTTCAACTATCCCTTCAATTCCATCTTTATGACTAAAAGTTGGAACAAATGCTATGACTAACGAAATTATTGTTGCTATCAATAAAAGAATAATCATAGGGTTTTTAAATTGCAGAAAAAATCTAGTTATAAACTTAATTTTTTTCTTTTCTTGCAATTTATTTGGACCATACTTCTTTTTCCTGAATTCTACTTCTTGAGAAGACAGTCCTGCTTCCAAATCAGATTTTAATTCGGATGCTGCTTCTGATAAATTTTTATTCATCAAATTTTTCCTTAAAGTTTTATTATGTTTATTTTAAAGTAAAAAAGTTTTTTTTCAAATTTAAAAATAAATTTCATTCATTAAATATAAAATAGGTATATGAAAAATATAATAGATAAATTTTATGGTATAGATAATTTAAATTTAGATGAGTATAAAAAATTACTAAAAAGAAATAGTGTGATTTCTTGAACTATGTTACTTTTGCAATTGATTGGTTTTTTATTTTTGATATCAATGCTAATCCTAGCTCTAAATCAAGAAACATTTAATCTTAGTTTAGTAATTTTGTTTGGAATATTTTTTGTTTTATTCTTTTTATTATCATTTTCACTATCTTTAATTAACTTTATAATTAATAGAACTTATATAGATGAAAACCAAGATAAAGTTGCAGAAAATGATTTAATTAACTTGAACAAATTTTCAATAATCCTTGTCTCATTAAATTTATTTACACCTTTTGTATTTTTGATTTATATCCAAAAATGCTTAAATAAAACAAATAAAAACAATGCAAATTAATGCATTGTTTTTATTTATCTATCTTTTCAATATCTAAGATTTCATATAGTTGATCCATAGTTAGTTTATTGCTTGCACCAGTTTCTCCATCTAAGAATCCATTTTCATCAAACATCATATTAAACATTTCTTTTTTAGTTTCTTGAAGCTTTAAAACTTTTTCTTCTATTGAATCTTTTGAAATTAATTTATAAATACTTACATTCTTTTTTTGACCAATTCTATGAGCTCTATCTGTAGCTTGATCTTCTAAACTACCATTTCATCAAGGGTCATAATGAATTACAGTATCTGCTGATGTTAATGTCAAACCAACACCACCAGCACGTAATGAAATTAAAAATACCTTATAGTGTTCTTTATTATTGAAATCATCAACTAATTGTAATCTTTCTTGATTTGGAATGCTTCCTGTAAGGGATAAATGAGGAATTTTTCTGTTTGATAATTCTTCACTTAATATATTAATCATTTTTACAAATTGTGAAAAAATTAAAATTTTACTTCCATTCTTTATTGCTTGTAAAACTAAATCTATACAATTTTTAAATTTTTCACCATTAGATTTAGCATTTTCATAGATTAATTTCGGAGAACAACATATTTGTCTCAACTTTAATAGTATTTCAAATACTTGTGTATTTTTTTCTTTCTTATCCTTTAAATTAAGTTGAATTTCACTCTTACTACGGTGTAGTTCAGTTAAATATAATTCTTTTTGTTCTTCATTCAATTCAGAAGTTAAAATCTTCGTAATTTTTTCAGGTAATTCTTTTAGCACTTCCTTTTTTGTTCTTCTTAAAACAAAAGGATTTATTCTCATCTTTAATTTTTTAGCTGCTAATGGGTCTTTATCAACAATTTTATCTTCATAAATTTGCTTAAAAGACTTGTAATCATAAAGATATCCAGGCATTAAGTAATCAAAGATAGATCATAATTCAGATAAATTATTTTCGATAGGTGTACCAGTTAATGCAAATTTATGTTTGGCATTAATTTTTTTCACATTTTTAGTACTTTGAGCAGAATGACTTTTTATTCTTTGTGCTTCATCTATTAATTGAATAAAAAATTCATATTCTAGATATTTATCTAAATCTTTCGATAATAATGTTAAGCTGGTGATGATTATGTTGTATTTATCAATATTATTTAAAATTTCATGTCTTTCTTGTTGAGAACCATCCATGACAGCGAATTTTATAAATGGTGTAAATTTAGATATCTCATTTTTTCAGTTATAAACTAATGAACTCGGACAAATAATTATTGATGGTAAATTGGTTTTTTTATTGTAATAAATATCTGCAAGTACAGAAATAGATTGCATTGTTTTTCCTAAACCCATTTCATCAGCTAAAATACCACCAGCATTAAGAGACATCAATTTCTTTCATCATGAATAACCTTTGATTTGGTAATCTTTTAGTAAATTTTTCAAATTATCAGGTAATTCATTTTTCACATCAGAATCATCAAAAATACTTTTAATCTTATTTTTCGTTTCATCATCAAGTTTATCTTCATACAAACTTGAAAAATAACTTGCATTATATAAAGAAACATTAGAAGTATTGTCTTCCATTAAATCTTCAACAGAAATATTTAATGCTTTTAATTCTTCCAATAATTGTTCCATATCTATTTCAGAACTTATATTTATTTCTTTGTTATTTGATAATTTTACATATTTGATTTTCTTAACATATGAAGATATGATTTTTTTCATATCTTCTTCACTGAATCCTTCAAGTTGTCAACTAACCTTCAAAAATTCATTGTCAAATTTTGCGCCTTGAATTGAAAATCTTTTTCTTTTTTTAATTTTAAACAATAATCCTTCAGCAGCTTTAAATTGATAATATTCATCATTTGCTTTTTTATTGGCTCAATCTTTAAAATCCATTCACTTTTGATGTTCTATTATTTCAAATACATCAAATTCTTTATTGTAGTCTGGAAAAAATGGAATAATTTCATCAATTATTTTCTTTTCCAAAAATCTTTCTCTTTTCAAATAATTAGTTTCGTTTTCTTTGTAAGGATATGACATATCCCCATATAAAAACGTTAATTTAGCACATAATATTTGTAACTCATCATGCAAAAATACTTTAACCTCTAATACAGGATCAATCTTGTTAAGTTTTTGTTGCATAACATAGGTTGATGATATTATTTTTTCATAATTTCAAAATAATGCTCTTATAGCTAAATATAAAGAATAAAATTGGTTTTTATTTACTGTTTTCCCAATTTGTTCCACAAAATTCTTAATATTAACTTCTTTAGAAAATTCATACTCAAAGACATTTATTTCATTTCTACTTTTATTAATCATTAACAAATAACTATGAGTTTTAGAATATAAAGCAACATAATCATTATCTTTAACATTTTTAAGACTAAATTTCTTTTTATTATTCACAAAAGGTTTTACAGAATTACTTACTTCTCAATCATATTTTTCTTGACCATAGTTATAATGTGTTATAAATCAAATTCCTTCAGCGTTTAAATGAAATGAGATTCCAAATTTTTTAAAGAATTCCATTCATATATCCATATGTTCATAAGAAATATCTATAAAACTAGATGCAGCCATAGAATTAGTTTTTTCTAATATGTCTTTAAACTCATAAATGATGTTTAAAGATTGTTCATCCACTTGTTCTTTTCTTATTCCATAGTTAGCAAAGAATGTGAATTTATCTTCATATTTAAACAAATTCGATATATTAGTTACTGCTATATTTTGATAGTTATTAGTCCCAAAATCTACAGTTATTCTAATAGTTTTATCTTTTTTTTCATCTAAAACAATTATTGGTTTTACATTAAATATAATTTCATTTATGTCTTTATATATATCTAAATCATGCTTTATACTTTCATTATAAACATTTAGTAAGCACACAATGTGCTTACATATTTTTTTGTTAAATTTATAAGAATCACATTCGCAAGAAAACTCCTTAATCGTGGATTCTAAAATAAATAAATTCGCAGGATTCTGTTCCACAATCGAATTTATTCTTATAGAACTATCATTCGTTTGTATATCAGGATCTGAAAATTTACAATTCTTAAATAGATCTTTTCCTTCTATTAAGTCATTAGGACTATTTAAGAATTCAGTAATCTCTGTATCTATTATTGTTTTCATATAACAAAGAAATTTTATAACATTTTCACTATCTTTAATTAGTTATTTTTAATTTTTTTAAATATGTTTTATGGTCTAAAAAATATGCAATAAACTATAAAAAGAATTCCTAAAAAAATTTAGCAATTCTATTTAATTTCATCCAATAATTTATTAAATATTAGTGTTTTATTAATGTTTAGTTTTATATCATTTATCATTCTATAAATATCTATACTATTTTGATTTAAATTTAAAAAATAATATAAAATTTTTTCAATCTCATAGTAAGTCATTTTTTTAAAATCATTTAAATTTTTTTTACATTCTACAGGATTATTTTTGCCATCTTTTAGGCGTATTGAAAATTCTATTATTTTTGTAAAACTTTTAGAATCATAAAAGTTTAACATCTCTTCTATCTCATAATGAGATATTAATAAATAATCAAAATATTTAGGATCAATTTCTTTTCTTTTTAAAATATCATTTACCAAATCTTGTTGACCTTTTAATTTATATGTAAAACATCTACTTTTAATTGTTTCCAACACTGCATTTTTATTTCTTGTAGTGAATATAAAGTAAGTATTTTTAAATGGATTTTCTATAGTTCTTAGCATTAAGTTTGTAATTTGCTTACTTGCTTTTTCGATGCCTTGAAGTATGAAAAATTTATTTCCAACCTTTTCTAAAGATGAATATTTTAACGCTTCCATTAATTTTAATACTTCTTCTTTCTTAACAACCCCATCATAAAAATTAACAATATATAAATCAAAATATTTTCCTTGTTCTATCTTTTTACAATCTTCACAATTATTACAAAATTTTGATGATTTAGAACAATTAATACTTTTACAAAAATCCAAAATAAAATTTGAAAGAAAACTAAATTTAGATTCTTCTAACATTAAAGGATTAGGTCTGTCTTTTATAATTGATTCAAGTATTTTATTATTTGTCATTTCTTACTGCTCTTGCAATAATAATATCAAATATTTTATTCGTTATTTCTTCAATTGACTTTGATGCATCAATTTTGAAAACATTTTTATTATCAAACTTTAAAATACTAAAATATCCATTAATAACCTTTTTCATTTTTTCTTCATTCCCAAATTGTATATTTAATTTATCATTTGGTTGCTTATCTGGATTATTTAATCCATTCGAATGAGATTTATCATTTCTTTTAGCACTTTCTTTTTCATTTAAATGCAAATAGAAAATGATATCTGGTTTTAACTCAGAAATTGCAAATCTATTAATTTTAGAAACATTTTTATAACCTAAATTTTGAACTATTCCTTGATAAACTAATGATGAATGGACATATCTATCACATAAAACTATTTTATTTTTAGCTTTATTTACCATTATGTTTTTTCAAGTTAATTCAGCTCTTGAAGCCGCAAACAAAAGTGCTTCTGTTCTTGGATCTACATCATATTTCACAAGAATGTCCCTAATTATATTTCCAACATCAGTTCCACCAGGTTCTCTTGTATATACTACTCTATTTGCATCATTGAAATATTCTTCTATTTTTTTTTGAACAGCTTTACTAATGGTGGTTTTACCAGTTCCATCAGCACCTTCAAATGTTACAAACAAACCCTTTACTATCATAATCTAATCCCCAAACATAAAAAGATATTAGCATATTACTTCATGCTTATCATATCCATATTAACATTTACAAATGCAATATTCAAATTTTGTAAAGTTTCATCAGACCTATAACAATGAACAAACATTACAAAAAAATAAATAATTACTTATATTTTTTATAAAAATTATTAAATAACATCAAAAAAATAGAAGAATAATTCCCCTATTTTTTTAATACA
>JARHZT010000079.1 GCA_029258015.1 Malacoplasma sp.
TCATTTGTCCACCTTTTCCTGGGTATAACTCAATATTGTGAATGAATGTACCTTCAGGAATTAATGAGATTGGTAATGAGTTACCAATTTTAATATCTATTTGCTTTTTACTAGCAATTATTTTGTCCCCAACTTTAATGTCTTTTGGAGCAATAATGTATCTTTTTTCACCATCTTCATAGCTAACTAATGAAATGAATGAAGTTCTGTTTGGATCGTATTCAATTGTTTTTACAGTAGCTACTTTGTCTAGCTTATCTCTTTTAAAATCAATTACACGATATTTCTTTTTATATCCACCACCGTGGTGTCTTACTGTTATCTTACCTTGGTTGTTTCTACCAGAGTTATTCTTCATAGAAACTAATAAGGATTTTTCTGGAGTTGCAGTAGTTAATACTTTTTTGTAGTCAATAATAACTGTTTGTCTAATACCACTACTTCTCGCTTTTACCCGTTTAACTGGCATACATGCTTCCTTTCGCTTTTCGCCTAATTTTTATTTATTATTTAGCTTTAGGTGATGTTTTAACAACTTTTGTTAAAGTACCTTTGCTAGCTTTTACTTTTTTTTCTTCTTTTTTTTCTGTTTTAATTTCATTTTCTTGTTTTTTAGCTACTGGTTTTTCTTCTGCTTCTTGTGCTTCAATAGCAATATCTACACCTTTAGCTAATGTAATGTAAGCAATTTTTTTATGCTTAGACATTCCAGGTTTTCTTGTACCTGTTCTTACAGCTGTAGCTTTTCTATTAATAATGTTTACTTTTTCAGGTTCAACACCATATATCATTTGGAAAGCTAACGCTACTTCATATTTGTTTGCATTTTTGTTAATTTCAAAAACGTATTTTTTTATTTCTTCACTTCTTAATCCATAAGATTTTTCTGTAAGAATAGGCTTTATAATAACATCTACTCAGTTCATTATGCAAACACCTCTGTAATTTTATTGAAAGCTTCTTCTTGGATAATAGCTACATCACTATTTAATAAATCTTTAACTGAAACTTGGTTTCAAAGTTTTGAAGTTACTTTTGAAATGTTTTGACATGATTTTATAAAGTTGTCTTCTTTTTCATTAAGTACAAATAAAACTTTTTTAGATTCTAAATTTATTTTTTTCAATAATTCATTTATTGTCTTTGAAGAAGGTTGTTTTAAATCTAAATTATCTGAAATTAAATTTAAACTATTTCCATTTAATTTAACTGTGATAGCTGATTTAAATGCTAATTTATGAGCTTTAGCATTTTGTTTTATTTTGTGGTTTATTTCTGGAGTTGGTCCAAATGCTCTACCACCACCAACATAGTGAGGGTTTCTAATTGAACCTTGTCTAGCTCTACCTGTATGTTTTTGCTTATAAGGTTTTCTTCCACCACCTCTAACTTCAGCTTTTGTTAAAGTTGAAGCTGTAGATTGTCTACTATTAGAATTTTCAGTTAATACTGACATGAACATTTCTTGTTCACTTATTTCATCAATAATTAATGCTTTATTTTTTAATTCAACAGTAGAAGAGTTACCTTGAAGATCTTTAAATAATTTAACTGAACTCATTATTTATCTCCTTCTTTAGCTTCTGCATTTTTTTCTGCTGCTGCTTTAGCTTTTTCTTCTGCAGCTTTTTGTTTTGCTATCATAGCTTGTTTTTTAGCTTCTTTTTCTGCTTCAGCTTTTTGTTGTGCTTCAACTTTTCTAGCTTCAGCTGCTAATCTTGCTTGTTCTTCTTTTTCTTTCATCATTTGAGCAATAGCTACAGGGTCTGAAAGTTTTGGGAAGTTTTCAATGTGTTTTTTAGGTTTAGTTGTTGTTTTTATAACTAATAAACTATCAACTGGACCTGGAACACTTCCTTTAATTAACATTAAGTTTTTGTCTAATTCTGTGTGCACTACAGTTAAGTTAGCAATCGTAACTAATTCATGACCATAGTGACCAGACATTCTTTGACCTTTAGGTACTCTTTGACCTTGGCTACCCCCACGACCAAAAGAGATTGAACCTTGATATCTATGTGGATACCCAGCACCGTGTCCTAAAGGACCTACTTTAAAGTTTCATCTTTTAATAGCACCTGTAAAACCTTTACCTTTAGTAATAGCTTGTACATCTACTAAATCACCTGAAGTGAAAACATTTAAGTCTATTAAATCTCCAACATTGTATCCTGTAACATCTCTAAGTTCTTTTACATATTTACAAGGTTTTTGATTGTTTTTCTTGAAGAAACCAAGTTCTGGTTTGTTTAATTTCTTTTCTTCAATATCCATGTAACCAACTTTTGTAGCTACATATCCGTCTTTTTCTTGTGTTTTATTTTCTAAAACAACATTTGGCTGAACTTCAACAACAGTTACTGGAATTCTTGTACCATCTTCTAAAAAGCTTTGGATCATTCCAATTTTTCTTCCTAATATCATTTTCATATTATTTCTCCATTATTAAAGTGTTATTTGAATATCAACACCTGATGGAATTATGATATTCTTTAAATTTTCTCTAGTTTTATCTGTTGTGTTAACCAAGATTATTAGACGTTGGTGTGTTCTTCTTTCGAATTGTTCTCTAGAAGATTTGTTCACGTGTGGTGATCTACAAATTGTAAAAATTTCTTTTTTTGTAGGTAAAGGAATAGGTCCTTTAACTTTAGCTCCACTTTCTAGTGAACTTTTTATTATTTTTCTTACAGATTGATCTAATAATCTGTGATCGTAAGAAAATAGTTTAATTTTTAATTCATTTTTCATTATTTTAGTTGTCCTTTCAATAATACTATTGGTGTAAACCAATTCAAAATTAACTAATAAGTTCCCTGAAACATAGACAACTAATATTGGTGTATCAGCAATCTTAGTAGTTAATACATACCTAAAGAGTATATCATTTAATACATAAAATGATTAATTTTTTGTCTAACAGGTATGAAAACAAAAATATGTTCTATTTCACACATATTTTTTTATTATTTGTTTTTTTTAAAAATTTCTAAAGATAAAATCTGCTATTCCTTCATCTTCACAAGAAAATTCTGTTGTTCTTTTTGCGTATCTTTTTACTTTGTCTGTTGCTTGAGACATAACAACTGATTTGCTTGTTAATTGAAACATCTTAATATCATTTTCATTATCGCCAAATACTATTAATTCATGAGGTTTAATGTCATATTTTGATAGTAATCATTTTATAGCTGTTGATTTATCTGCTTCAGAATCAAATATATCCAATATATTATCTTGACTTGAAACATAATTAATATTTGGAATATCTTGGATTCATGTTTTTAATTGAATTCTTTCAATATCAGTTTTATAACCAACAAGGATTTTTAAAATCTTTTGTGTTTTATAAAAATTTCTATCTGGTTTTACACATATTTCATGATTAATCATTGATTTAGAATATTGTTTCATATCAAGAATTTTTTTGTAAAAAGGGAAATCTTCTGATGTTGAATATATACCTTCTAATGTATAAATCATATAGTCTAGCTTTTGTTGATTTAACACTCTAAGTAATTCATGTTGACTTTCGTTTTTTATAAAATATTCTTTCATTGTAACAAAATGATCTTTTTTCAAAACTCATGCACCATTAGAACATATAATTGGTAAATCTACATTTAGTTCTTTAGCTATTGAGTCAGTTAGAAAGAAACTTCTTCCAGTCGCAATACCAACCTTTACTCCTTGAGATCTCAAATAAGAGATAGCCATTACCGTTCTATTACTAATCTTTTGTGATTTTGGAATTAGAGTTCCATCAAGGTCAAAATATGCCCATTTTACTCCGTACATAACAAAAATATACCTTCCATTTTATTTACACCTACTTTTAATTATACTAAACCTGTCAAGTGAAAACCCTTAATTGCTAGTTATTTTGTAAATAAATTTTCTTAAAACCTAATAATATTGCTTCTTTGTCAACAATATATTCAAACTCAACTTCATCTATACTTGATGCTTCTCCACCAGATATCAAACATTTTAAGTCATTAATTTTGTATTGTTTTTGTGTTCCATAATATGAACTTATAACAACACCTCTTCTTAAATTATTAATACCTGCTTCTAATGCTTGCTTTGTGTTGTTTCCATATAGTAAATTAGAATCAGTTTTTACTTCTATTTCTTCAAGTAAAGATGCTTTATTAACTAAATGATTTAAGCCAAAAGAAATACCAGGTAAAATAAATACCCCTTCAAGTTTGTTATTAAATAAAAAAACTGATGCTGTTGCTGTTCCAAAAGAAAAACCAATAATATTTTTATTTATTTGTGAACAGTATTCAGATAAAGCCAATAAATCTTCACCTATTTCGTTTCTAACACAATCATCTAACTTAAATGAAAACTTTGTATCTTTATTTATTAAATATGGTTTTATATTAAAAACACTAATGATTGCTTCTTCGAAGACTTTTTTTAAGTCTGGAACTACACTTCCTAATATAGAGCAACTTACATTACAAGAAGAGAAGGCTTTCAAATGTTTTTTTGCTTCTTGCAATAACATTTCTTTATTAGTTTTTATTAAAACTATTTTTTTGCTTTTATCATTGTTTTTTTCATATAAACCTATTTTGATATAACTATTTCCTATATCTATAATTAAAATATTTTGACTTTTCATAATTTAACATTATATTACACGTTTAACTAAAAAACTCTTTTATAAATTTATAAGAATATCTGTGAACAGATTTTATAGGTCCAAACTTAGAAATTAAATCTTTATGCTTTGTTGTTAAATAACCTTGATTGTTTAAAAAATCGTAATTTGGATGTTTATTGTTTAACTCTGCCATAATTTCATCTCTTTTAGATTTAGCTAAAATAGATGCACATGCAATAGTAAATGATTTGCTATCTCCTTTGGTTAAATTTAATTGAACTATGTTTTGATCTATTTTTTCAAAATCAGTTAAACAAATATCATAATTATTAATTAATTTATTCGCTATTTTATTCATTCCTAAAATGGATGCTTTTTTAGGATTTAGTTTATCAACATCATCAGCATTAAAAATTTCTATTTCATAATTTAAACAATTTTGTTTAATTAAATCTGCTAGTTCTTTTCTTTTATTAATACTTTTTATTTGTTTACTATCTTTAATTCTTTCATCAAAAAAATCATTTTTTAAAATAACACCAGCAACAACTAATGGGCCTGCTATACAACCTCTTCCAACTTCATCAATTCCTAGTATTCTTTTATAGTCTTTTAAAATTTGGTTATCAAATTCTTTTAAATTGTTTTTCATAATAAATAAAAAAAAGGTAATGTTACCATTACCTAAAACTTTAACATGGAATAAAATTTTCCAACTAATTTTTTATGATCACATAGTTTTTCAAGTTCTATTAAATATGCTTGACCAACTACTTGAGCTTTTAATTTTTCCATTAAATTTTGTATTGCTACAGAAGTACCACCAGTTGCTATTAAATCATCAATAACTAATACTTTCATGTTTGGTTTAATATCATCTTTTGTAACTTCTATAGTTGAATGACCATATTCTAATTGATAGTCAATTGATTCAATATCTCTTGGAAGTTTTCCTTTCTTTCTTATTAAGACAAAAGGTTTTTTCATTTTTAATGCCAATGGTACTCCAAATAAAAATCCTCTAGATTCTGGAGCCACTATTACATCAAAATCTATATCTGATGCAAATTTTGCTATTTCATCTGTTACATATTCTATTTTTTTATGATCTAAAAATAACGGTGTAACATCTTTGAAATCAATTCCTTCTTTTGGAAAATCCTTAATTGAGGCAATTGAATTTTTTATATCTTCATGAGTCATATCTAATCCTAATGAAATTTATTAATAGAATAAATTAATTGTTCTTCTACTTCTACATATTTGCTGTTTATTCTGTTATCTATACTGTAGAAGATGTTGTTGATATATAGTTGTCTTACTACAATCACAAAATAGTATAGATGAGCTATCATGAATAAACTTAATGGTATTGCTATTAAAGTACTAATAATAATATTTATGAAAATTAATAATGTTGTTGGAGAAACTATTGCCCCCATAACTGCAAATATTACTATCGCTGAAAACATTGTTAGAAACACTGTATTCAACATACTCTTAATATTGTTTTTAATAAATAATTGAATTTTATCAAGTTCAAATATTTTTCTTCTATCAAATCTTGTTCTAATTACTGAAACAAATAGACAAGCAAATATATTTGAAATTAATCCCGATGTCGTTAGTGTGTATACAAAGAAACTTGAATTATGGAATTGTGCCATATAAGAAACTGATACACAAGTCATTACTGTAAAGCAGTTTACTAAAAACAACGGCAATACAACTAAAACATTTGATCTTATTACATAGTAGATTGAACAGAAACCAAATCCTGCTAACAATCCGTATATACCTGATTTAAATATGTTTACTGGAATTGTTTGTGAAACTGACGAAACATATAATTCAAAATTATTACTTAATTTACCATTAATCATATTTTGAATTGCTTCATAAGTGAAATAATCATTACTTCTTATTTCAAATACATCATTATTAAATGATCCATTCAATCATTTAGAATCACCAAATATTGCAAATAATTTGTCAGCATCTGATTGTGTAATGTTAGTTATATAAACAATTGTTCCACTACTTAATGTTGAATTGTTAAATCCAACTATTGCAAATGTTATTCCAGCTACAAGAATTATTATTGATATAGCTAATCAAATAAATCATCATTTTTTTGCATTAAATCAAATCTTAATTTTTTCTTCTGTATTTAATGGTGTTAATATACCTTTTATATTTCAGAAAATTCTTTCACTACTATATAGGTATAAAGGCATATAGAAGAATATATAAATACAACCAACTATTAATAATGGTGTAAGAATTAATGATAATCCTAAATCTGATAATTCACCTTCAGAGAAGAAGAATAATGATAATGCAATAATTATTGTTGTTGCATTTAAATCTAGTACTGTCATCAACGATCTTTTCAATGCTGTTTGAATAGAGTCAAACACTGAATTTTTTTGATTATATAGCCGTCTTATCCGCTCCATTGTAAATGAAACTGAAACAACAGCAATAATTAAACCAATTAATAATCCTATAGCAGTAGCTATTGAGAAGTTTGTGTTTAAGACTATTAGTAATCCTGCTGAGAATGCTATCGATGCACATATAGCAAACGCACCCATAAGTCCTGGTACTCTATATAATATTGAAACTATTATTGCTATAACTAGCATAACAATTCCAAATGAAAGCAAGATAGATTCATAAGAAGACATTTTAGTAATACCTTCTTTAATAAATGGTTTAGTTATTCAACCTGTACCATTTAATTCAAACTCATTTTTGTTTGTAATTGAACCACTACCAGATTGTTGTAAGAACTCTACTGGTAAAACAGTGTTTTTAAATTGATAAATTAAATCTTCTTGTATTGTTATATTCGCTGAGTTTTTTTGAATAGATATTTTGTTTTGTTTTTCAAAATTAATATCTGTTTGCTCACTTGGGAATCATTGTTTGTAGTTATCTTTATTGATTGTCCCAACAACATATTTATCAACTACAGCTTTTAAACTTGAATTACTATCAATTGGATAGTTTGAATAATCATCAACACCTGCAGCATTTTGATAATACTTAACTAAATTTTCTTTAGTTATAACTGTAGGGTTATAAACATTATTAGCATTTTTAGAAGCAGCTTGAGCTCATGTAACTAAGTCTGGATCTTCTGCTTTTAAACTTTCATATTCTATAGTTAATTTTCTTTGAATTTCTTCAGAGAAAGATTGTCTTTTATCATAGTTAATATAAACATATTTTGCATAGTTTAATTTATTAACCAATGTATCCATATTTTGGAAAACTAATCATTCTAATTTACCATTAACTTTTGCATCATAATTTTCAGCTTCAGCTTGTTTTTTAAAATTAGATCCATTTTTTAAATCAAATTCATTTTGTAAATCTATTTCAATACCAAATGAATTTTGTAGTTTTCCATCTTTATCATTTTCTTTTCTTTTATCTTTTTTTGAAGAATCATAATTAAAGTTACTTGAAGATAAAAGAGGTTTTGAAGAATAAAATGATTTGTGATCTGAACCTGTAAAATTTTCTGGTTGATTATATTCTCAAACTTCAATAGCTGAATTATTAGCATTATTCATAGCTACAAGTGATGGTGAAACATCTACATATTTATCATCAGTTGTACTTTCTGCATAAAAAAACTTTTCAACATTAATAAAGTTTACAAATAAATAACCTACATATCTTTGTTCGCTTGTTCCAACTTCTCTTTCTTCTTTTACTTCGTATGAAACGCCATTATTTGAAACACTCTTATAAAGTAATCAGTTAGAAAAAGTTTTTGCAGCATCTTTTGTTTGG
>JARHZT010000002.1 GCA_029258015.1 Malacoplasma sp.
TGATGACGATTTAACATTAGACTTTATAGTTGATAACTTCATTAATGCTATTGATAATGAAGTATCTCAAGAAGAACTTGAAGATTTGTATGACAAGATAGCTTCTAGAACTGAACTAAGAGTGTCTCCAGGCTTTTTCGGAAAACACGAAGATGTGTTACATGCATTAAAAAAAGAGGAATAATATGAAAAATAAATTACATGAACTTTTATTACCAGCAGGAACTATAGAAAAAGCAAAATATGCTTTAAACTATGGTGCAGATGCTATTTATATAGGTCCTAAAGCTTATTCATTAAGAGCAAGATCATCGAATTTTGATATCAAAGATATAGCTGAAATTACAGAATATGCTCATGGATTGAATAAGAAAGTTTATGTAGTTTTAAACATAATATGTCACAATGCTGATATAAAAAATTTTGAATATTATTTTAAAAAAATAGCAACTACAAATATTGATGGAATAATAGCAGCAGATCCTTTTATCATTTCAAAAATAAAACAAATAACACCTGATTTAGAGGTTCATGTTTCTACACAACAATCTGTTACTAATTCAAAAGCATGTTTATTTTGAAAAAGAAACAAAGCCTCTAGAGTTGTTTTAGGAAGAGAAGTAAGTCATGATGAATTAAAACTATTGTTAGAAAATCTTAATAATGAAATTGAGATAGAATACTTTATTCATGGTGCAGTTTGTATTTCTTATTCTGGTAGATGTATGATGTCTAACAATTTTTCTTTTAGAGATGCAAACGTTGGTGGATGTGCACAATCTTGTAGATGAAAATATAAAATTCAAAATAAAGAATTAAAAGATGAAACTGATAAATATTTCACTATGTCAGCAAAAGATATGGCATTATTACCAGACATTGATAAGTTATTAAAGTTGAATGTGGCATCATTTAAAGTTGAAGGAAGAATGAAATCAATTCATTATGTTGCAACTGTAGCTAATTGTTATAGAAAAGCTATTGATGATTATTTTAATAACGAAAATAATTTAAGTGATGTTTGCAAAGATTTAAAATATGCAGAAAATAGATTAGCTAACAATGCATGATTTGATGGAAATCCTAGATATGAAAAAATGTTGTATTTTGAATTAGAAAAAGAAATAAATCAAATATTTGCTTTTACTGTTGAAAAGAAAATTGATGATTTTACATATGAGATTATTTCTAGAAACTATTTTTCTAAAAACAACGAATTTGAACTAGTTGCTCCAGGATTTAAAAAAGAAATAGTAAAAATAGAAAAAATATTTGATAGTAAAAATAATGAAATTGATGTGGTAAAAACACCTATGAATAAATATACTTTAGTATTTGATAGAAAAATTAATTACAATGATTTTTTAATTGCTAGAAGTATATATAAATAAAAATATTTTAAAAAAATTATCCAAAGTAATAAAATTAAAATGTTGAGAAATTTTTTCTTAACATTTTTTTAATAATATATTATAGTACGGAGATAAAAATGAAAGTTGTAGTAATAGGTATCAATCATGCTGGTACATCAGCTATTAGAACTCTATTGTCTATGAATCCACAAGCTGAAGTTGTTGCTTTCGATAGAAACAACAACATCTCATTTTTAGGATGTGGAATAGCTTTGAGTGTTAGTGGTGTAGTTAAAAACCCGCAAGACTTATTTTATTCAAACCCTGAAGAATTAAAATCAATGGGTGCAAAAATCCATATGAATACAGATGTAGTTTCAGTGGATAGAAACAAAAAAATAGTAGTTGTTAAAGATTTAGAAACAGGAGCTACTAGAGAAGAAAGTTATGACAAATTAATTTATGCAGCAGGAAGTTGACCAGTTAATTTAAACTTCAAAAATCAAGATCTTGAAAACATTGAAGTTTGTAAATTATACCAACATGCTCTTAAATTAATTGACCAAGCAAATGACCCTAATATTAAAAAAATTGCAGTAGTAGGTTCAGGTTACATTGGTGTTGAACTTGTAGAAGCTTTTGCTGAAAAAGGTAAAGAAGTAGCATTAATCGATGTTTTAGACAGACCTTTAGGAAATTACTTTGACTCTGAACTTACTGGACAATTAACAGAAGCTATGCAAAAACATGGTGTTAAAGTTCACATGGGTGAAAAAGTTCAAGAATTCTTACCAGATGCAAGTGGTAAAAAAGTAGCTAAGATAGTAACTGATAAGAGCACAATTGATGCTGACTTAGTAATTTTATGTATTGGATTTAAACCAAACACTGAATTATTAGCAGATCTTAATAAAGTTGCTAATGGTGCATTAATTATTAATGAAAAAGCTCAAACAAGTGATCCAAATATTTTTGCTATTGGTGACTGTGCAGCTATTCAAGAAGCATCTAGTAAACAACACAGAAATGTTGCATTAGCAACTAACGCTGTAAAAACAGGTATAGTAGCTGCTGCACAAATTTGTGGTATTGAAACAGTTCAATTAAAAAACATTGCTGGAACTAATGCGTTATGTGTATTTGGATTAAAATATGCATCAACAGGTTTATCTGAAGAATCTGCTAAGAGATTTGGATTAAAAGTTAAATCATGTTATTACAAAGATAATGACAGACCAGAATGAATGAATACAGTTCAAAAAGTAGAAATTAAAATAGTTTTTGAAGAAGATACATTCAGACTAGTTGGTGCTCAAATTCTATCTCATGGTGATTCTAACCATACAGAATGAATCTTTGCTTTAGGTTTAGCTATTCAACAAGGATTGAATTTATTTGAAGTAGCATTTACAGATGTGTATTTCTTACCTCACTTAAACAAACCATTCAACTTTGTTTTATCTTCAATTCTTAAATCAATTGGAATGAAATATATTAAATAGTTTTATTTTTTTAAGGTATTAAATTAAAATTAAGGTGTTAAGGAGAATAACATCTTAATTTTTTTTTAATTAAGATTAAATTTTAGTATGAGACAAGTAGTAAAAGATACAAATACTATTAAATCATTCATCATTAGTTATATTTCATTAAAAATTTTAAACAACGATTTCAAAGTTGATACCCAAGTTCCAAGCGAAAATGATTTAGCTTTGAAATTCAACTGTAGTAGATTAACAGCAAGGAGTGCTATTACAGTGCTTGTTCATTTGGGGATTTTATATGCGATAAAAGGGAGTGGTCATTATGTGAGCGCTTCAGCAATCAAGATATTGCTACCACCTTTTTTTATTTCATTAAATTCAGACAAAGTTGTAAATACGCAAATTAGTTCAGATGAAACAAACGTTTATTTTTTGTCAACATACTATTTAAAAAATAAAATTATTGGTAAAGTTTATTGAAATATTGATAAAAAAATATCAGACAACATATCTATTACCTATGAAAAAGAAAAAGATTTTTCTAAAAGATTAATAAATGCAGGAATCATAGGTATAAAAGTAATCGAGTCCTTAACAAATAAAAACGGAAAAACTTACATCAAACATGTACATTTTGATGAGGGGGAAGTTTTTCTGTTCTCATTCGAGCTTTGATATATAGATATGGAAATAATTTCAAAGAAAACATACTTAAAAATGTAGGGGAAAAAATGAAGGTTAATTTAAAAGATAATAATGAATTAGAAAATAAAAGCCTTTCAGTTGGAGAAAAAGCTCCAGAATTTTGCTTAGCAAGACTTTGTGAAAAAACAATCGAAGATGTTTGCTTAAGTGAATTTGGTAAAAAAATAAAAATTATTTCAGCATTTCCTTCAATTGATACAGGGGTTTGTGATTTACAAGCAAAAAATTTTATTGAAAAATATTCTAATATTGATAATTTAGTATTAATTAATGTAAGTGCAGACTTACCATTTGCATTCATGAAATGATGTGCAAATAATAATGCAAGTAATCTAGTTATGTTATCAGATTATAGAGACCACAGTTTTGCTAAAAGTTATGGTATCAATATTAAAGGTGCAAACCTTTGTTATAGAACAATATTTATATTAGATGCAGATAATAATATTATCTATAAACAACATTCAAAAGTTTTGGGTGAGCACTTAGACTATGATGATATTGATAACTTTTTAAAAAGTGTTTTAAATTAGATAATTTGTATTATATTTATTTTGTTAATGATAGCTGGTTGCTGTATATGTAAATATATAGAGGAAAGTCCATGCTAGTACTATCTGTGATGATAGTAGTGATTGTGCAGATACATAAAAGATAAAATCTGGAAGAATTTAATTCTTACGACGTGTTGAATCCTAAGTTAGTAATAATATGGAGTAGACATCTAAAGTGCCACAGAGACGAGTTTGCAAGAAATTGCAAGGTGAAACGTTGGTAAACTCCGCAAGCTAGAAACCTAAATTTTGGTAAGGGAACTTTTTGCAAGGGAAAAGAACTTTGCAAATCGAAGAGAAATCTTAGATAAATAACTGGCATCTATGAAAATAGACACAGAACATGGCTTATTTCATTAGCAACATATAAAGAACATGTATGAAAGTACATGTTTTTTATTTTTTAATATAAAACTTATTTTTAAGTTAAAATATTATGTATATGAATCAAAAAATAGATAAGAAAAATATAGCATTTATACTTGTTGCAACATTGTTGGCAATAATTTGTATTGGTGTAATAGCTGCAGGTGCTATCCTTATGGCTATGAATGCTAAACAATTTAATATGTATAATACATTATGATCAACATGAGTACAGTATAGTGGAAATGATTCATTAGGATTTGCTCAGTATGTAAAAGACTATAATGCATTAGCAGCAGCGAATAAAGATTGAGTTCAAGCTGACTTTACATTATTTGTTACAGGGATTTCTTTATTAATTATTGGTTTAGGATCAACAATAGGTTTAGTTGTTTTTGTATTAAAAAGAAAAAAGAAAGCATCTAATGGTATGTAAAAAAGATATTTGAAAAGATATCTTTTTTTATTTTCATATTTTTTAAAATTTTTAATTTTTTTCAAAATATAAATGTATAATATAATATTTTACTTGTTTTATAAAATGTGATAATGCTATAATTAATATAAATTATTGCGATATTTGTGTAGGTTTTAATATGTTTAAATTTGGTAAGAAAAAAGTAGAA
>JARHZT010000029.1 GCA_029258015.1 Malacoplasma sp.
CTCACTGATATTCATGAAAAAAAGTTGATATACAAGATAACATAGAACAAGATATAGATTTTAAAGATGATGAAAAGAAAGCTATAAAAAACTATCACAAAAATATTGTAGGTATATATACTAAAAAAACACTTTTAAACCTAATAAAAAACTATATTTTTATAGCTAATTCAGGTCATAAAAATATTAAGTATGTACCAGCATATCATCAATACTTTGCCACAGAAAAATTAGTTCATTCTATAGCAAACTGTCAATATGGTAGAGGTGGTGTTGTTTGACATACACAAGGTTCTGGTAAATCCGTTACTATGTTATTTTTAGCAGCCAGAATAAAATCATACTTTCCAGATAAAAACTACAAAATAATTTATGTTACAGATAGAAATGAATTAGATGAACAACTATATAAAAGGTTTAAAGAAGCTAGTAATACATATTTATTTACAGAACCTGTAAATATTAAATCTAGAAAGAATTTAAAAAAGGTTTTATCTGATGATGAAGATTTTGGAATATATATGACAACCATTCAAAAATTTACAGAATCAAATGAACCATTATCAAACAAATCAAATGTAATAGTAATAGCTGATGAAGCTCATAGATCACACAATAATATTGAAAGTGATTTTGATATTAAAGATAATGAATTAATAGAAAAAGAAGGATATGCAAAATATATTAGAGATGCATTCCCTAAAGCTATATTTATTGGATTTACAGGTACTCCTTTAAGAGGTGATAAAAAAACTACAGATATCTTTGGTGATTACATAGATATTTACAATATGAATCAAGCTGTTTTAGATGAATCTACAGTACCTATTCACTATGAAAAAAGAAAGATAAATATAAAAGTTTTAGAAGAAGGTCTTAATGATTTTGACAAAATCTATGAAGAAGAAAAAAAGGAAACTGATTCAGATTATTTAAATGCAGCAAGATATGAACATATTAGAAAAAAACTTATAAATATGTCTAATCTATTATCAGATCCAGATGTAATTAAAAAAGTAGTATCTGATTTTTGAAATCATTATTTTATTAGAAGTAAAGTTTTAAATGGAAAAGCAATGTTTGTAGCATTTAATAGAAACATTGCATATCTTGTCTATAAAGAAATGATAAAACAACAACCAGAATGAAAAGATAAAGTTAAATTAGTTGTAACTTCATCTAATAAAGATAGCAAAGAAATGAGTGAAGTAATTCCAACCGACGAACAAAAAAGAAAATTAGCTATTGAGTTTAAAAAGAAAGATTCTAATTTTAAAATAGCTGTAGTTGTTGATATGTGATTAACAGGATATGATGTACCAGATTTAGATACTATTTATATTTTTAAAATTATTAAATGACATAATTTAATGCAAACAATAGCTAGGGTTAATAGAACTTATAGAGATAATGAAAAAGTTAAAGAAGATGGATTAGTTGTAGATTATATAGGAATATGAAAACACATTTCAGATGCTTTAAAAGATTATGCTGGAGATAGTTCAAAATCATTTGATATTGAAGAAGTTAAAAAATCATTAGTAGATTGTTGTTTAATGATTAGAAAAAAATACTTTGAAAAATCAAGTTCATTAAACTCATGATTAATTGGTGATAACAAAACTAAATATAATGCCCTAATTGAAGGTGTAGAACAAATTATGGGATTAACCAAAAAAGATGGTGAATACTTTTATAAAGTAGTAGCTAAAATTTCTAGATGATATAAATTATGTTCTCAATCATTAGATAAAGTTATTAAACTAGAATCTCAATTTTATATCATGATAAAAAACTTAATTAGAACTCAAAATGTAGAAGAAAGTTTTGATGTACAAGAAACTATTAAAAGATTAAAAAATAAAATGAATGAAATAGTTATTACTGGTGATATTGAAATAAGTAAAGTAGCATTAGAAGGCAGAAAAGATATAGCTCATATTTCATCATTATTAGAAAAAGAAATTAAGTTAGTTAAAAATAATCAAAATATTTCAATGCTTAAAGTTAAATCATTAGAAAATGAATTAAAAGAAGAAATTAAAAACTATTCATTTAAAAATCCATTAGAAGCTAAAAAACTTTCAGATGATTTAAAAAGACTTATTGAGAAATATGATAATGATAAAAATGTTGAAAAGTTTTTAGAAGAAATGTTTAAGATGAGTAAAATCATTATGGAAAATAGTGAATTACTTAATGAGATTGGTGATCCAGAATTACAATCATTCTACTCAATTTTAGCTAATGATAAATTTAAGATGAATCATTATAATTCAGAAATTTTAAAAGAAATAGCTGAAGAGATTATGAAAAAAGTAAAAGAAAAAATTACACCAGAATGATGAAACAATCCAAGTTTAAGAAGTTTGATTACTAGTGAAATTAAAAAGTTATTAAAAACAAAATATAATTACCCACCAGTAGAAGCTAGAGAAATATCAAAACTTATGATTAATGAATTGAATGGATTAATCTATAGAAATAAAGACTACTTTATCAATGAGGAAGATAAATAATGAATAATAACAATAAAATAACAATTAAGAATTTAGAGAATAAATTATGAGATGCAGCAGATGCATTAAGAGGTAATTTAAGTGCTGAAAACTACATGCATGTTGTATTAGGTATTATTACTCTTAAATACATTAATGACAAATATGAAATGATTTGTCACAAATTAATTGAAGAAGGATTAGAACTTGAAGACATTGATGAAGATGACTTAAAAGGTCATGGTGGATTTGTTGTACCAGAAAGTGCTAAATGAGAAAACATCTTAAAAAAAGTTGGTACTAATGAAATTGGACTAGCAATTGATGATGCTATTTTTGCATTAGGTGAAGTTAATAGCGAACTTAAAGGGATATTTGAAACATCATACAATGATAAATCAATTGATAAAACAAGATTAGGTGAAGTTGTAAAAATATTTCAAACAGAAAACTTGAGCGAACAAGGTGAAGATATTTTAGGAAGAATCTATGAATATTTTCTAGGAAATTTTTTCTTAAAGCGTGGGCAAAAAGGTGGAGAGTTTTATACACCAAAATCTATTGTTAAATTAATAACAATGTTTATTGAGCCTACTAAAGGAAAAATTTATGACCCGTGTTGCGGAAGTGGTGGAATGTTTATCCAAGCAAAACAATATATTGAAGAAAACGGTGGAAATATAAACAACATCACAATGTATGGTCAAGAGTTTAGTGATACAACATGAAAACTTGCTAAATTGAATTTATTACTTAATGGTTTAAATATCAACAATATTAATGATGCAGGACAACCAGAAGGTGCATTAGGAAATGAATCAGCTGATACATTTTCAAATGACCAACACAAAGGTAAAGTGTTTGATTATATAATGGCCAATCCACCATTTAATTTAAAAAAATATTGAAATGAATCATTAAATGATGATCCAAGATGAGCATATGGATTACCACCTAAAAATAATGCTAACTATGCTTGATTACAACATATTATTCATAAACTTTCTTCTAAAGGAAAAGCAGGTGTTGTATTGGC
>JARHZT010000031.1 GCA_029258015.1 Malacoplasma sp.
TAAGAACCTGTTTTAATGTTCATTCCACCAGAATCAAATGTTATACCTTTACCAACATATGCAAATTTTTCGTTAGAAGATGGGTTGTTTAAAAATTCAATACATAACAATCTTGGTTCTCTAATACTTCCAGCATTAACACCCAATAATAAATTCATTTTTTCATTAATTAAATCTTGTTTGTTTAATACTGTAATTTTTACTTTATCTGCAACATCAGCAAATAATGTTTTAACTTCTTCTACAAATGATTCAGGATATATTTGACTTGAAGGTTTGTCTTGTAATGTTCTACAAAAAAATTGAGAATCACTTATTATGCTTGAGTTTGTTAAAATACTTTCATATTTTGAATCAACAACAAATTTTAGTGAATATCCTTCATCTTCTTTAGTTTTCATAGTGAAAGCAATTTTCTTATTAAAGTTAAAAGCTACAACTATTACATTGATTAAGTTTTCAATTTCAACTTCATCAGTAATTGAGTAAGTTTTTATAAAACTATCAACGTCTACTTCAACTTCTGATTTTTTAATTTTAGAAGTTGCTCTTTTTATGTAGTCATCTATTCTTGGTAAATCTTTTTTAGATTTATCAATCAAAAAGTATGTTATCCCATCTTTTTCAAATGTTTCATAAGTTTTCTTTTTATCTACATTTAATGCATCATTAATATCTAATGCTTTAAATGTAATTTTTTTTATTTCACTCATTTTTTCCTCCATATGATAATAAATATTTAAATTTCCATTCATTAATTATTCTATATTCTTAATTAAATTATTTTGATTATTTTTTTCTAATTGGTTTTACAACCTTAAATCCAAAGAATATTAAAATCATAAATAATATGAAAGCAAACACTGTTGCAATAGAAATTATTACTATATTTGTAGTAGTTAAACCTTGCTTTGGATCTTCAACAGTAAGTATTGTATAAACCATTCCAAAGAAATTTATAAAACCAATTAAAGTAGCAATTATATATGCAAAAAGAACTGTACCTCTTTCATTATCTTTTTTAGATAATTCATCTCTTTGTATAATTTTTAATCTTAAACTTTCAATAGATTTTTTTAGTTTTATTTGTTCATCAATTTTATTAACAATTGGCTTAATTTGACTCATGCCATAATAATCATCATATCAACTGAAATTTAAATTTTCTAAATCCCTAATTTGGTCTTTATGGTATTTATTTTCTCTTGATATATAAATATTGTTGAAGTCCTCTTCAATATGAATTCTTTTTCATAATCTTGATTGAACAAAAATTTGTGCTCAAAAGTAATTTTCAAATAACCCAGAAAGCTCATGTTCTTCTGTTGTATAAAGTTTGTTATCTTTTAGTACAGTGTTATTTTTAACTATAAGCATTGATGGTTCATCACCAACAAAAGACATAAATTCGTAGTTGAATTCACACCTTGTTCTTTCTAGATTTTCAATAAATGAAATAGTTGCCTTTCTATTGTTAATAGATGTTTTTTGAAGAGCTTGAAGTAATTGATTGTATTCAATAAAGTTTCCTGTTGCTAAGTCCATTCCAAATACTTCAGGGAAAATTGTCATTAAGTATAAGATCTTTAAATGAAAGTCATTTTCAAACACTTCAGTTGCAGTTGGGAATTTAGTGTAATTTAAAAGATAAAGTTCCACCGAAAAAATAGGCATACCAAAAGAAAATTCATTGTAATTTTTTTGCAGATGCAAGGTTTCTATTAGTTCATCAGCAGTTTTTATTTTTTTAATTTTTAAATTTTTGGATTCAGAAAAATAATTAGAATTAATAAATTTTGCTAACTCATAAAAATCTGTTTCTATGTTTTGATTAGGATTATCTTTAATAATCATAGGTTTATCTAAAAGACTTAAAATTATTTCAGGATTTTCATTAGTGAAATATATTCTTAATTCCTCATATAAAGACAACATAATTAAATTAATAATTAATATCGAGAAAAAAAGCTCATTTTCTAAATAATTTCTTTCCTCTGTTGGAACTTCATAAAAGTTTAAAAATTTTCTATTTATGAAATCAATTCAATTTTCTTTTAAATCCTCTATAGTTATTTCATCATAATTAAGATTCTGCTTCTTTTTCTTGGCATTATTATTTTTATTTTTTTTAGGAAGAATTTTAAACTCTTCATTTCCATTACTTATTATTGTTAACAAATTTTCTAATGATAATGGATATAGTTGCTTTGTTATAAAGTGTTTTATTAATGAATTGAAATAAACTTTTGTAACAACATCTTTAAAGTCCATTAGTTTATCAGAGTTTGAATATTCTTTGTTTAAAGAAAAACCACCAGATAGCATTTTTATATCATCATCTAAAAAAAATGATAATTGAATTTGAGAAACATATTTTTTCAAATATGTATCTTTATTGATTTCTATAATATAGTCATATTTTCTGTCATTATCAAATCTTGATCCATTTCATGATGAACGTACATCATCTTCGAATGTTAGTGATTTGATGTAAATTGGTTCATTAAATTTACTCTCATCAAATACATTTAATAAATCTGCAGTTTTAGAACCAGTTTTTGAAACTATTTTTTTTAAAGCCAAATTCAACATTAATAAAATTTTTGAATTTTTAGTTAGACTGTCTATTTCATTAAACTTTTCTAATTCATCTTCACTTAAATTTTTTTGAATTTGAGGAAGTATTTTCTTTACAAAAATCTTATTAGGATGGTTACTTAGACTATTAAAAAATTTATCATTAATATTGTCTATGTAAAAAGGTCAAATATTTTTAATTTTTATACCATTAAATTTTGGTTTAATATTTGTCATAAATACCTCCTAATAATATTGTTTGTTTTTCTTTTTTGAAAATAATGGTGATAGCATTTTATAAGATAAAATACCAAATAAACACAATACAAAAAAAGTTCCTATAGCTATTATTGCTATATTAGATGCTGAAAGCGGTTTATCTGTATTTGTAACAGTCAATATAGAAAACACTGTAGTGAAAAAATCTAGCAATCCAAAAATACCAGCAGATACAAAAGTAGCTGCTAAATTTTTTCTCTCCTTTCCTTTCCCATATAACTTATCTTCTTTAGTAAGTTTTTGCTTTAATATTTTATTCAATGAATTGAAATTAAAGAATGAATCTATTTTTTTAACTATTACTTTAACTTGTAATATTCCATAAAAAGATCCATGCCAATCTAACCTTAATAGTTCTAATTCATTTAAATATCCTCTTAATTTTCAAGGTTTTTCTATTTTGTCAATTTGCATATTGGCTTCAATGTCAGTTAATTTTCACATTAATGTTTTTGTGTATATAAATGACCATAAATAGTTATCATATATCCTTTTATTTGGATCATCCTCATAAAGAGAATTATGTTCTTTATTTTTAACTTTAATTGGATTATTATTTTTAATTATTAAACTTGAAAAATGTTGGTCTATAAAAGACACATAATCATAGTTTCATTCACATATAGTTTTGTCTATAAGTTCATCTAATAACAAATTTCAAGATTCATCTATATCTATTTCATTTATGTTTTTTATAAAAGAATCATATTTCAATAAATCTAAAGATAGAAAATTTAATCCCAATATTTCTGGATTAAATATTAATAAAAAAATAATCTTTAATTCTTTAGAATTCATAAATATATCATCATCTTCATCTAAAAAAGGAATGTCGATATTTCTTACCAATTCAAATGATGTTGATATAGTTCCAAATGATTCATTTTCTAATTGATCAAATTTAATTAGAGCTTCAATAGCATCTTCTGCTGATTTTAAATTTTTTAAGTTTTTTCTACTATCTTTACCAAAGTGAAAATATCTATTTTTCAATAAATCTATTAACTCATAAAAATCTTGATCAATACTTTGATCATCATTTATTTTTATATATTCAACTCTTTTGAATAATGGCAAAAATAATTCCGGTTCTGAACTTGAAAAATATTTTTTTAGTTCTTCATAAATAGTCAAACAACATAATAAGACATTTAAAAATGAATAAAATAATTCATTTTCATAAAATTCTTTTCTTTCTATAAAATCATTTTTTTTAGAAAATATTTTTTCGCTAAGAAAATCTGTTCATTCCTTTTTTAATGCACTAATAGGTTTTGTATTAATTTTAAAATTTTGTTTTTCTTTTATATTTTGAGAAAACAAATCAGGTTCAGAATAAATATCTATAATACTAAAAAAATTATTTACAGAAAGAGGAGATACTTCTTTTTGAATGAATGCCTTTAACAAAGTATTTAAATAGATTTTTTTCACTATTTCATCAAAAGAATTTAATAATCTTTCTCTTCCTATGTTTAAAGAAAAACCACCAGTTATTGTTTTGTTTTTTTCATCAATAAAAAAAGCTACTTGTATTTGCTCTGCTATTTCATATAAATAACTATTTTTATCTACATCTATAGAATAGATATATCTTTTATTTGTATATTTATTGCCCAATATTTTTAAATCATAAAATTCATATTTTTCTTTTACATATTGTGGGTGTCCATAGCTAGTTTTCCCATCATAAACAAAAAAATCATATTTACTATTTCCTGTTTTAGCTACTATTTTTCAAACTATTTGATTCAATAAACTTTGAATATTGTCATGATCTAAAATAGATTGAGAATCATTAAATTTTTCAATCTCTTCTTTATCTAAGTCATTAATAAATTTTTGAAATTTATTTTTTTGGAAAACTTTCCTATTTGTTTTATCTACAGTGCTAAAAAATTTATTGTTAACATTTTCAATATAAAAAGGGAAAAAATTTCTTAATTTCAATCTATTAATAAAATTGCTTTGTTCAGTATTTTTAGTATTTTTGTTTATCATACATTCACCACTAATATTTTAATGTATAGTCTTTTTTACCAATCAAAAAAGTTATTTAGATTAAAAAAATAATACCATAATAAAAAACACCAATTATTAATTTTGGTGTTTTTTATTAAAATAAATATTCTAAAATTTTGGGTTGTATTGAAATTCTATTCCTAAATTATTTTTTATATTATTCAAGGCATATTCATAAGCATTAAAGTCTTGCACTCCCCTTTGAATACTTTTATTTTTTACATATAAAAAATTTCCTATACCAACATTTGTTGATGGACTTATATTACCATCTCCAAATATTATATTTCCCCAGTAAATACCTACTACTTTAAATTTTCCATCCTCTTTTATGATTATCATGCTACCAGATGATCCTCCTAATGAAGTTGCATCCAATAATGCACTATATCCAACATTAACATAATTTGTTGGATAGTTGTTATTTTCATTAAAAAATTGTACTCCTGATTGATCAGAGATAAATTTATATTCACCAGTATCAATAGCAGCTTTGTATCTCATATAAAAAGATTTAGCATAGTTATCATAATTAAAAATATCTATATTTGAATTGCTTTGTATATTTTCATCATTAACTGCTAATGTAAAACTTGAAAATCCTTGTCATGATGTACTTCCAAAATTTAAATTAACACCACCACCAATAGATCCTTCAAAATTAGAGGTATTTTTTGTACTAGGGAAACCACCCATGTAAAGTTTAGTTTTATAAAAATTATTATCTTTAATATCTGTAATCGGTTTGGTACTGTACTCAGTTTCATTGTTATTATAATTTTGTAATCATGTTTTAAAAATAGAAACATTCTTTTTATTTGCAAATTCTGATTCAGCTTCCTTATTAAGAGCATTATCCGAAAAATCAAATTCTAAAATAGAAAAATCTAAAGAAGCATCAGATTCAAAAGGATTTTGAGTTATCATTTCATTTTTATAGTGTAATCCAGCAAAACTTTTTCCAAATCCATTTATATCATTATCAGCTGTTGCTGTATAAACAATTCTTGGATTTTTAACTTTTAACATATTTAAATCATCAGACCTATGTACATTTGAAATTTTACTTCCAGTTTCATCAGAAATAAAACCTATATATGTTGCTCTATGAGTTAGATTTGTAAAGTCATAACTTATCTCATTATCTACAAATTTTTTACCACTATATGTTAATGCTGCTGCAACATGAAGATTTGTAGCTAAATAATATTTATCACTATGTTTATCTTTATTAAAGATTCATCCAGTACCACTAATTGATCTGGCATTATTATCTTTCCCTGTAAATACAAACTGCATAGATATAGATCTTTCAAATATATATTTCATAGCAGAAATAGAATCCTCATCCTGATTATTTTGATAATAAGGATTTATATCATCTGCAGGTATGTCTGTATTTGGGTTTGCTTGTTGAGGGATATTATTATTTCTGTTAACTGTTATAAAATAAACACTCAAAGCTATACTTGTGCCAACCAACAATGTAATTCCAAAAGCTGACATTAATGCTCTGAAAAGTGAAGTTTTCTTTGATTTCCTTTTGGGATTATCATCATCATAATACTCATATCTTGATGTTTGTGGATAGTTTTCATAAATATCATTGCTATCATTATATCTTCTAGCAAGACTGTAGTTATTAGATTCATTTATATCTAATCTTTTTTTATTTTTAAGGTCATTGCTACTAGAATTATTTTTTAGAAAAAAATTTATTTTCATACTATCCTCCAATTAATATTTAGTTATGAGAATTTAATATAAATATACAAGACAATGTTATTTTTTACTGGTATAAATATATTAATTAAATTATAATATATGTGTTTATACAATGTAATATGTGACATTCATATGTTTTTTATTTCATTAATTGTATTTAACTATACGAACAACTATAACGGAGGAAGGAATGGCAGTTAATAAAACTGAGAAATTAGTTATTAATAATTCAAAACCATTAACAAAAAAAGAAATATTCAAATTGATAAGTAATAACATAAATATTGCTGAAACAGTTATCAAAGATATTTTTGAAGATTACACAAAGTTAATGTTTTCTGAATTAGATAGATGTGGTGAATTTAGGCTTTTAGATTTAGGAAAAATAAAAGTTAGTCATTCAGATGCTAGATTGGGAACTAATAGATTAACAGGAGAACAAACTGTTTTTAAAGCTAAAACAAGATTAAAATTTTCATTTTCTAAACAATGCAAAGATTTTGCAGACACACTATATGTATAAAAAACCTAATTTATTAGGTTTTTTATTTTTTCATATAAATCTAATATTCCAGGAAAAACTATAATTAATTCACATATATCAATATTATTTACAAACATTTCTATATCCTTTAAAAATAATTTTTTTGTTTTTTTATCTATTAATGATTGCAAAAAATCAAAAGAGATTAAAAAGGTTTTATCATAACAATAAAAATGTATTATCAAGAAAGAAAAACCTTTTAAATTATGAACAAACTTCAAATGTTCATATTGATGTTTTTTTAATTGCTTAAGATCAAAAAAATT
>JARHZT010000054.1 GCA_029258015.1 Malacoplasma sp.
AGGTTTCATAATTCTTTAGCTTCAATCTTGTAGTATGTTCTAGTTGGCAATCCCATTTTTTCTCATACTCTAACATCCGCTATCTTGTGTCATTGGATGTCATAAAATTCTTTTTGTTCTTTTGTGAATCTTTGGATATCTGGGTATTTTAATTCTCACATTTCATCTTTTTCAACAGCTTCCATGAAATCATCACTTATAGCTACTGAAATATTTGCACCAGATAAAAAGTTTTCATCATTAACACCAAATTTACCACCATCATTTAAAGATTTTTTAGCTTTTAAATATAATTGTGATCCAACTAATTCTTCATTTTTTAAAACCATTTCATAAAGTTGTCTTTCATCTTCTGATAATGGAAAGAATTTTAGTTTTCTATTGGCTTCTAGCAATATGTTTTTATCTTTAAATATTTTTTTAATATGTAGCAAGATATTTTCATTTTGCATCTTAGATAAAATGAATTCTACAATGTCTGGGTGTCAATCATTTAACATAATCATTTGAGCACCACGTCTAGATCCACCTTGTTCAATTAAGTGTGTTAATTGACTTAAATCGTTTAATCACGAAACTGCACCAGATGAATGACCACCAACATTAATAGCTACTGTCCCTTTAGGTCTTAAACTTGAACCATTAGTTCCAACTCCACCACCTCTAGACATAATTTCCATGATTTCTGCTCTATGTTTACTAATACCATCTCTGCTATCTGCAATATTTGGCATAACATAACAGTTAAAAAATGTAACTTTAGAATCACTTCCAGCACCATGTAAAACTCTACCTGCTGGTACTATATTTAATGCTTGGATTTGTTCAGTGAATTTTTTAGCATATATATCTTTGTTTTCACCATATTCTACATTTGCTAATGCACTACCAACTCTTCTAGCTATTTGTTCATAATATATTTCTAGCGGTTTTTCTATTTTATCTCTTCTTCTAACAATTGTATTTTTATCATTTTTTTCTTCATCAGGAATTTTAAACGATTCTTCTTCCTCAAGTTGAACTGTTATCATACTGTTTTCATCAATATCAACAACATATCCTAAACCCCTTGTAGGAAATCTTGGGTCATCTTTTACTAAACAAACAACTAAATCACCAATACTTAATGTTCTAAGATATTTGTCTTTCATAGAGTAACGATCAAGCATTACTAATCTACTTATTCCTTCAAATGTTTTATTATCTGTCTCTTTTATTTCTGAAATATGAGGAAAACATAATATATCCTCATTCAGCTTCTTCCTAAGTTCATTACTGTACATCTTCTATACTCTTCCTTATATCTTCTATACTAACAACATTATTGTTTTGTTGATTTACTTTTTTAAATTCAATTTAACATCTTTAAAAGATTTTAAATTTTGTTTGTGCGAATTTAAATCAGTGTAAATTTTATTGTCTTTGCCATCTTCTATGCCCATAGCTTTAGCTAGTGTGTTTAAACAGTATTCTCAAGAAATTGGAGAATATTGATAAAACTCTAAGTTTGTAGGTACTATAATAACTCTGTCTTCAGCTGATAATTTTCCAGATGTTGGATTAACCATTTGAGAAAAATGTTCTTTAATTTTTTTAATTTCAATAGCATCACTATCATTATTTTTTAGATTGTATTTAACAAAAACTAAATCAGAACCTTTATAATTCTCATCTTTACCTACAAAGAAATGTTTTTGAACACCTTTTTGTGGAGTTGGTATTTCAGTACTAGCCTCAAATCAACCTTGCACTGTAATTTGCGATGGCGTCTTCCCTAATTTATAAACAATATCATTACCTAATGGCTTTGTTTTTTCGAAATTTAAAGAGTTATTTTCTCCAAACATTCAATCAATTTGTCCTGTGTCATATCCATATCTGTCATATTCTTTTTCTTCAACATCATATTCGATACCAACACCAGCACCTCACATAGTCATTTTTATTTTTTGATCATTTTTAAATCCATATTTTGCTATTATTGCATCATAAAGATTTTTAACTTTTAAGTTAAATTCCTTTTCTAATAAATCAAGTTTTTCTACATAGTTTGGAATAAGTTGATCTACAAATAAGTTGTTCAATTCTTTTCAAAAAGCTTTTACACTTGCTCATCCAAAAATTAATGGCATTTTTTCATTATTTTGAATATTGTCATAATCAAAATAATCTTTTATACCTTCTTTTGGATAAGGAAGGTATTTTCCACCATAGCTTTCAACTTTTTGTTTCATAGCTTCATTTAAACCAAAACTTAAAAAGATTTTAGGTTTATCAACTAAAAGTCTTTCATCATTTGGTGCATATGCTATATTTTCCATTTCTTGAGTTGCAAAATCATTGTGTTCAGCTTTTGTTCATGCTGAAGTTACAAGACTTGGTGTATAACCTAATATTGCAAGTGATTCAGACATTTGATAATCAGGTGATACTAAATTGTATCTAGGGTTTTCTGTTGTGGTAAAAGAACAACTTGAAATAGTAAATAATGAAATTGAAGGTATCAAAATCAACATTTTTTTTCAATGTTTATTTTTTATTGTCATAATTTATATCCTAACTTTTTATTAGCATATTAAATATAAACACAATTTTTATAAAAAAAGTGAAATTTTAAAAATAAAAATTTAAATTTTATTTTTTTATAAATGATATTAAAAAGAATGGAAAACTTACAATTCCAAAGAATGCACTAAGTGGCAGTGCTTGATTATTTACTGGTAGATAATACAACGAAATCTTACATAAAAACTGACATAGATTAGTAATTAACATCCCTAACACTATAC
>JARHZT010000010.1 GCA_029258015.1 Malacoplasma sp.
AAATTCTTGTTTTACAAGTTCATAATTATTTGTTAATGAAGATTCAATTGAATTAAAGAATTCTTTTTGTTTTTGGTTTAGCGATAAATCAATTGCACTAATATCCATTAAATTCATTTTTCTATCAAAGTTGTATTCAAGGTTTTCAATTTTTTCGTTGAAAATATCAATTACATTGTTAATAGAATTTTGAATTTCATTGATTCTTTCATCTGAAAGGTTTTCTTTCTTTTCAATTAATGTTTTTTCTATATCATTAATAAATTCATTTTTTTCAGATAGTAACGCTTGCATTTCTTCGTTTTGCAAGTTAATTAAGTGTTCAAGTTCTCTTAATCTACTATTTTCATTTGCAATTTTTTCAAGTTCTTTATCATTTAAAAAATCAATATTTTGGTTTTCTAACGAACTAATTCTTTCCAAGATTTCTTTTTTATTTAAATTATTTGCTTCAATAACAGCATTAATTGTATTTAATTGTTGGTTTTCTAAATTCAATTGTTCTTGTCTTGTAGTTTCAATGAAGTTGTTCAATTTTTCATTAATATCATTGAAATTCAATTTCATTTTTGAAGCCAAGTGTTTTGATGATTTTTTGACTTTTTTACTCATTAATGAATTAAATTTGCTATTTTCATCTTTTAAGTTTCTAGCAAGACTATCAAATTTCTCATTCAGAATTGAAACAAGTTCTTGGTTTTCGTTTGGTTTGTTTTCTTGGTTTGCAAGTTTTTCACTAATTGTTTTTAAAACAAATCTAAATTGTTCTAATTGGTTAGACATTTCATCAATTTTTGGATTGTTGCCATCTTTTGAAATGTTTTGATAATTTTCTTTTAATTCATTTATATTATTGAAAATTTCAACTAGATCAGATTTAAATTCTTGTTTTACAAGTTCATAATTATTTGTTAATGAAGATTCAATTGAATTAAAGAATTCTTTTTGTTTTTGGTTTAGCGATAAATCAATTGCACTAATATCCATTAAATTCATTTTTCTATCGAAGTTGTATTCAAGATTTTCTATTTTGTTATTAAAAACATTAATTACATTATTTATTGAATTTTGAATTTCATTAATTCTTTCATCAGTTAGATTTTCATTTCTTTCTATTAATGTTTTTTCTATATCATTAATAAACTCAGCTTTTTCTGAAAGCAATGATTCTATTTCATCATTTTGCAAGTTAATTAAGTGTTCAAGTTCTCTTAATCTACTATTTTCATTAGTTAATTTTTGTAGATCAAAATCATTAAGTAATTCATTATTTTGTCTTTCTAGACTATTAATTCTTTCAATAATCTCTTTTTTATTTAAATTATTAGATTGTATTATTGAGTTTATGCTATCTATTTGATAATTTTTAAGATTTTCATCTCCTATTTCAGCTCTAGTTAAGAAATTAGAAAATTTCTCATTTATCTCATTTAAATTAGACATTAATTTAGATGTCATATTTTTTGAAGATTTTTTTACTTTCTTACTAATTAGTGAGTTGAATTTAAAACTTTCGTCTTTTAAGTTTTTCGCAAGAGATTCAAATTTATCATTCAATATTGATATTAATTCATTATTTTCATTCGGTTTGTTTTCTTGACTAGCAAGTTTTTCACTTATGTTTTTTAATACAAAACCAAATTGATCAAATTGACTAGCTATTTCTTCAAATCTTTCGTTTACTGTTGAGTTGGTTCTAGAATTTTCATAATTCGTCTTTAAGTCAGTAATATTATTCAAAATATCAACTAAATCTGTTTTAAATTCTTGTTTAACAAGTTCATAATTATTAGATAGTGATGATTCTATAGTTCCAAATAGTTCCTTTTGATTTTGATTTATAGATAAATCTAGGGTGCTTAAATCTAATGAACTTATTTTTCTATCAAAGTTATATTCTAGATCCTCAATTTTTTGATTGAAATTTAACATTACTTGATTTATAGATTCTTTCAATTCATCAATTTTGTCATCAGAAAGTTTTTCATTTCTATTTAAAACAGAGTATTCAATGCTATTGATAAATTCATTTTTTTCATTTAATAATCCTTCAATTTCTTTTGATTGAAGTTCGATTAAATTTTCTAAATCTGATAGTTTAGCATTATTTTCAATAATACTTTTTGATGACTGATCAGTAATTCAAGACATTTTTTCTTCTTCAATTTCTTGAATTAAATTTAAAATAGAATCTTTTTGATTTTTGTTTGATTCAAGTATTTTTTCAACAACATAGTTATTTTTTTGTTCTATAGTTTCTCTTTCAGAAACTATATTATTTATAAGTGAATCAATTTTTAAAGTAATTTTTTCTTCTAATTTTTTAAATCTATCATCATAATCATCAGAAGTATTAACTTCATTTATTTTTTTATTTATAGGACTCAATAAATTAGCTATTTTATCAAATTGTTTTTCAAGTTTATTCAATCTAATATCTAAATAACTATTGTTGTTAGAATCATTGTGTTCCATTTTTTTCTCATTATTTGAGAAATTCAACATAGTGTTATAAACACTTTCTAATTTATTTGCTTTATGCAATTTAAACTCTTTGTTAAGATTCTCAAATAATAAAATTATTTCATCATATTCATTACCAAAAGAATTCAATTTGTCGAACATGTCTTCGATATCAAGTTTTAATTCTTCTTTAAGATGTTCAAAATTTCCTGCATTTATTTTATTAATAGATGCAATTTCATCATTTGTTGTTTTTTTAAATTTACTCAAATTATTAGAATAATTATTTTTAAATGACTCTAATGTTTCAATAAAATCTAATGCTATTTTAGGGTTGTCTTCGATTTTTTCAATTGATGATGCAGAAATAAAACTATTTATTTTTTCATTCTCTGAATCTATTGTTTCAATCAATGATTCTTGTAAAGATTTTATATATTTTTTTGTGTCAGTTAAGAATGTATTATCACTTTCATTTAAAACATTATCATTCTGATTAGATATTTTTTTAGTTAATCTATCAATTATCGTATCTGTTATAGATAAAAATATTGTTTTGTAACTATCTGCTATTGAATTTATTTCTTCATTCTTTTTATAAAAACTCTCACGGAAATTTTCAAAACAATCAAAATAAATTGAATCTATTATTTTTTCTAAACTTGAATCATCTATTTTGTTTAACAATAAGTATGAATTAAATGAATCTAGATCATAATCAACAGAATTGAATTTATTTTTAATAGAATTTATATCGTTTTCTATTTTTTCTATTTGAGCATCAATATTTCCAGCATTTTCTGATTTTAAATTATTGTTGTTTAATGTATTGCTTGAAAAATTATTCAAGAACGAACCTCATGAAACCATTTTTGTAAATTCATTTTTTAAATTTTCATAAGATGTTGTAATTATTTCTTGATAATTATTTAATAATTTGTTCAACTCTTTTAAATCAATTTCACTATTTAATTCAGAAAAAGAAACATCATTTATATTTTTGAAAAAATTAAGTTTTTCATTATCAATTTTAGAAAAAATATCAAATAACTTTTGTTCATCAGTTACAGAATTAATCGAAACGTTTTCTTTAGCAAAAATCTCTTTATTAGAATTTATTTTTTCAATTTTTTCTACTTCTTTTTTAAATAGTTCTTGTACTTTGTTTAGGGCTATATTTTCATTTTTTGCTTTTTGACTTAAATTAGATATTTCAGAATTAGATAGAAAAACAGATTCATTAACATATTTATTTTCTATGTTAAAGAATTTGTTTAATTTTTCTTTGTCAATTTTTTCTTCGCCATATATTTTTATGAATTTTTCTATAATATCGAAGAAAGTATTATTACTAGCTAGTTTATTTAAAGATTCATTAACTTCATTTTTTAATGCCTCTATTTTTATAAACAATTTTTGATTTTCTTGATCTAAAAAATCCAAACTAGAGTTTATGACAAGATTTTCTTCTTTTATTAGTTTTTCATTTTCTAATGAATAATCCAACGTGCTGTCATCTTCTACTTTTTCATCATTGATTTTTTGAACAAGATCTTCTATTTCTAGCTTAATTTCTGATATTTTTTTATTTAGTTTATCATTATTCATAATTATTCCTCTAACCCTTTTATTATTTCTAGATATTTGTTATCTAATTCTGATTCAACCAATAATTTCAATTGATATAATTTAGTTTTCATTAATCTAAGTCTTAGATTTTTGTTATATTTTTTTTCTAATAAAAATCTATTAGTTTCAGAAGAGTCTATAGTTGTTTCGTTTTGTTTTAATAATTTCTCTAAAATTATTTCAATATTATTTATTTTTTCATATAAAGGTCTTGTTTTGTCTTCTACAACTTGATTTAGCAGCAATTCATCATTATTTAATTGTGTGTTTTCAAATGAATAATTAGATACTATGTTATTTAATGTATTTTCTATTAGATTCAAATTAATATCATTATTTATTTCGTCAGTGTTTGCTTCATTGTCAAAATCATTAGTTTCAATTATGTTTTCATCAAGATTTTCTGAAATTGTATTTTCAATAACATTTGTTTCGAAATCGAAATTCATGTCATCATTTTTGTTTGTTTCACACACAGATACATCAGATTTATATTCTTTATTTTGAGATAAAAAGTATTCATTATAAATATCTTTTATACTCAATAAAACTTTTATATCATTATTTAATAGTTCTATGTTTTTATCAAAAAACAGTGAAAAACCAGTTCAATAATCATAATCTATTAAATTAGATGAAATTTCTACATAATCATAATTTTCTAATTTAGCCACTAAATTAATTAGTTCTTGATTAAATAAATTTAATTTTTCTATATATTCTTCAGTTTGCAAAAGAATTCAATTAATTTTCTTATTAGATCCTTTGTTGAATTCATTTTTAAATGTAAATTGTATCTCTAATAATATGTTTTTAATTTCATAAAACTTACTTTGTAAATTTATTATTTTTTTATTTAAAAATTCTTTAAAAACTTTTATTAGTTGATCTATGTCTCTAACACTTCTAATTAGATTTGCTTCTTCTTTATTAAAAGTGAAATTAACTTCATTAAATTCTTCTATATTAAGAATAGAATTGTTGATTAAATTATTAGATGTTTTTAATAAATCTATTTTTTCTATAAGTTTTCTACAATTACTTTTAATTATTCTTGTTTTTACATTAAATTTATTTTCGTTTGCAAATATTTTCTTTTGAGCATCAAAAAATATTTTATGCATTGTGTCCATTAAGTTATCAACAACATTAGGAACACCAGATTCAACTTCAATAGAATCAAAATAACTTACTTCACTTTGAGCAAAAAGTAAATCATTTATTTTCTTTTCCATGCTTATTATTAAGTTATCTTTTTCACTATGGATTAGATTATTTTCTTCATCATTTTGTTCCATTAAATAATTTAGATTTTCTAATTGAGAATTTAAATTCATTCATGAAGTGATAGCTTTGTTTGTTTCTTCTTGAAGGTTATTGTTTACTTCTTCTAAGTCACTTATAAGTTTTTTATTGTAATTATTTTCATTTATAAGTTTTTTAATTTTTGAATTTGAATCATTAAGAGCTATTTCAAGTTCTTTCTTTTGTGACTCAATTTCTTCTATATGAGTTATTACATTATCTTCAATGTACTCTTTTGCTCTATCAATTTTACTTATAGTTCTTTCAATATCATCATAAACTCTAAATAATGAAAGATTTTTGTTGTCATGGAAATAGTTTCTTTCTTCTTCAATTAAGTCATCATACGTAGTCATGACTTCATTATCAAAATCTCTGTTATTAGCAGATTTTTCAGACAATAATTCTAAATTTTTTAATTTTTCTTTAATACTATTTTTTATGATTTGTAAATTTTTGTTTACTTGTTCATTTTCTTCTAGTAAATATGAGACATTTTCGCTGTGATCAGCCTCAATTCAATCGCTATTTGTGAATTTTGTAACATTCAAAAAAGATGAATTGTCTAATTCATTCAACAATTCATGATATCTTTTTTTAAAATCATCTATTCTCTTAGTAAGTTTAAAATTATTTGTCTCTTTGTTCATAAAATCCCTAAATTATAAATCAGTAATTACTTTCTTTTCTTCTCTTGTTATTTCATTTTCAAGATTTAGTAGTAAATTTTGCAGTTTTAAAAGCTTGTCTGTACTTTCTAAAATTTCTTTTTCTAAGTACTTATTAACATTATTTTTATCGTCTTTAAAATATTTGTCTAATACTGACTCATTTGTATTAATTCTGTCCAATTTAATGTTATCAATTTTTTTATTTAATTTATCAATTTCTTGTGATTGATTTGTTTTTAGGATTCCTAAAGAATTTTCTAGTCTTAATTCTATCTCTTTTAGCTGTTGTTCTTGTGAATTTTTAAGATCTTCAAATATATTTTGATTGTAGAAATCTGAATAGTCATATGTTTGTTCAACTACATTATTATTAACAAATGTATTGTTTTTATGAATTTCAAATTGTTCATAAGATTTTTGCTGAATAAGATTTTGAATTTCATTAATTTTCTTCTCTAAGATTTTATTTTTTACATTAAGTTCTTTTATTTCTACATGGGAAACATTTCTATCTGATATTTTTTCATTAAATTCTTTATCTCATATATTTGTTTTGTTATTTAATGTAATATCTAAACCATCTATAGTTTCATTAAATTCATTGTCTTGATTTAAATTTGAATTTAGTGCCTTTTCATTGTTTTCTAGAGAAGATGATATATCATTTTCGCCCAATAAATTTGCACCTATGTATTCTTCTTTTAAATTAGCTATAAACTCATTAAATTCTTCTTTGTCTGATGGCAAGAACTCTGATGGACTTTTTTCTAATTCTTTTTTATATTTTCCATTTATATTTTCAAGTTCTTTATCATATTTATTTTTTATGAATTTTAATTCATTAGATACTATTTTTTCTACTTCAGATTTTACATAATCCATAATATCTATAGATTCTAGTTTTTGTTTTTCTTCTAATGATTTTCTAGCAAAATCATTAAAGTCATATTTATCTAATGAATTTAGGTTTGGTAAGTCATCCATATTAGAAATGTCTCTATCTTTTAATGTTGAATAAAGAGTATTAATAACATTATTTTTTTCTTCGTTAAGCATCATGAACTCATATTCTTGTTGAGTGAATAATTCTTCAACCTCTTTCATTTTGCTAGAATTTAAAGTCATCTTTTTCAACGTATCATCTAAAACAGAATTTATTGCAAAATTTTCTTCAATAATTCTTTCATTTTCTACTTTAAGATGTTCTACTTCCTTTTCCATTCCATGCAATTCACTTTTTATTGCACTATATAATGGAGAAGTCATGAATAAATCATTTAATTCATCTTCATTTAATTTTTTTATTTCACTAACTGCTTTTTGGTCTTCTAAATCAGCAACTCTATTTAGCGATTCCTCTATTTTGTTTTCTAAAATTTGGAATTTTTCGCTTAAATAGCTTTTTTCTACATTAACCATATTGTATGGATCATTGCCTATTAAACGATTTAGGTCATTGATTGTGTCTTCTGTTTTTTCTTTAATTTCTGCATTTGATCTTATTTTGTTTTCTAAATTATTTATTTGTCTTTCTAACTTATCAATTGTTGTTTTCAAGACATGAACTTGGTTTTCTTCACTTTGGTTTATTATTTGATCAAATACATTGTTTTGAAATTGTTCATTCCCTTCATTGCTAAGTAAATACTCAATAGAGTTAGATTTAATTTTGTCTATTTCACTTTGATATTTATCTACTAAGTTAGTAATTTTTACTTCAACAATTTTATTAGCTTCTCTTTCAATTAATTCCTGTATAGATACAGTGTTTACATATTCATCAATAGCTATAGTTTTTTCTTCTTCACGTTCTTGTTTTATTCTTTCAATTGTTAAAATAAGTTCTTCGTTTTCTCTCATTAGCATTTCTTTTTCGTGTATTGTTTGTGTTAAGAAATCACTAGTGTCTATTATCTTAGTTTCTAAATCACTTATTATTTGATTTTTGTCATCATCTAAAATTTGAATATCTCTAGATTGTTCTAATAATATTTCTTCTAAATCATTTAATTTTCTTGTACTTTCTAATCACGATTTGTAAGAACTGTCTAATTCAACATCTTTCTCTCTATTATTTTTTGTTAGCATTTCAATGACTTTTTTAAAATCATCTATTTGTCTTCTATAGTCTTTATTTTCTTGTCTTAAATGTGTTACATCTACAGTTAGATTGCTCAATGAAGTTTCAAGACTTTTAATTAAAGGTAATGAGATTTTTTCTAGATTCATCACTTGATCACTTGATAATATAGAAATAGCTGTAGCAACTCTTTCTGTCACATCATCTAATTTTTGAACTGCATTATTTACAGATTTATCTAATGATGCAAAATATAAATCAAAATTTTGGTTTTTCCCATTTTTGTTTAAACCGTAATCATTAGCATTAGAAAGTGAACTAACTTCTAAATTATGTATAGCAGCCAAGATAGCATCTTTATGCGATTCTAAAGTTTTTCCTTGTACTTTTAATTTCTCAATTTCTCTATCTAACTTTTTCTCTAAAGTATTCAATTTACTTTCAAAGGCATATCTTTCATCATTTAGTAGTGCTTCTTTGATATCATCTGATGATTTATCTTTTGATCATAATCTATTATTAAATTCTTCAAAATCATGAAAATCAGAATTATTGAAACTATTAGATATATCACCATATTCAACAGCATCTTTTAATTCCTTAACATTTTGAATTCTATTGCTGTAAACATCAGTAGCATTAACACTAGCAGCTCTATCTATACAATTAGCAAGCTCTCTTACTTTGTCAAAGTTTTCTCAAACTTCCTCATTATTGTTTTCTTCTATTTCAACTAATGCTATTTTTAATTTTCTTTCAACTTCATCTAAAGTGTTAATAGCAGTATTAGTTGCAGCATCTAACTTTTGCTTTCTATTTGTTATTTCTGCAATGGTATTATCATTAGTTGTTGTTTTTAATACATCATTAAATATATTGATCGTATTAAAATAATTACTTTCAATTCTTTCTTTCTTTTCTTGTATTTTTTCTATAAAACTTTTTAATCTATTAATCTCAATATATTTCATCGTCAGCCCACACTACTAGTAAATTTGTTTAAATTTATCTTTTAAATTTTTAATATCATTTATTGTTTCTTCTATTACATTTAATTGATTTAAATCTTTAATAATATCTTCTATCTCTTCAACAGTTTTGTCTGTTAAATCTTTTATTTTATTGTTGTTTTCCTTTAAAAAAATACTTTCCTTATCATTACTTAATCTTTCATAAACATTTTGAATAATTTTTTCTTCATCTATATCTTGAATCTTATTAATTAAAGAATTTGAAGCATTTTTTTCAACTAAAATCTCATTTTCTAAAGGCAAATTATCATCAATCAATTGATTATAATTGTTATTATTAGAATTGTTTAACTTATATTCTTTTTCACTCACATTTTCAGTTTGTTCTAATAAATCAAAATTCAGTTTTGCAATATTAATGAAATTTTTATACATAACTTCTGGATTGACAAAATTTATTTCTTGAAAATTTAATATTGATTTATCATCATTATTTTCTAGTTCACAAACTTCCTCATTGTTTGCAATTTCTATAGGTATTACATTTTCAAAGAATAAAGAGTTTTCTTCAACATTTAAATCAGAAATTTGATTTTTATTTATGTCTAATTTAACAAACGTTGAATCTTCTGTTTTATTATTAGAATCTTCTTCTTTAAAATCTTCTATAATTTCAACATTATTTTCTTGAAGATCTGATTTGCTTTCATTTGGATTAACTACATTTGTTTCATTAACTATTTCATTATTATTTGTAATAAATTCTGAACTATTAAAATCACTAGTATTTATTCCAAATATATCATCTAGAAATTTAACATCATTTTCTTCGTTGTGTAGATTAATATCTTTTTCTTTTTCATCACTTGTTGTTTTTGACAAATTTTCGTGTTGATCACTAGATTCTTCTATGTCTACAGTATTTAATAATTCATTAAATACTTCCTCATCATTTTTTTCCAAATTATCAAAAGATAATGGCTTTATTTTGCTTGTTTCTATTGAATCTATATTGTTATTTGAAATTAATAAATCACTTACTAATAATTTATCTTGATTTACTACACAGTTCATTGTTTCATTTTTTTCTAGAACTATTGAGTTTTTAAGATTTTTAGAAAAATCAAAATTATCTTTGAAATTGTCCAATTTTATGTTTGGATTATTATTTAATAATGGATCAAAATCATTTAAAGGTTGTACGTTTGTTTTGTATATTCTTTCATTGAATGAATCAGAACCATAATTATCAAGAACATCAAAGTTATCATTTTTTATGTTATTTTTTGCACCATATAATGGATCAAAATGTTGATCTATTTTTCTTGGATTTACATTCACAACTTCTTTTTTTATTTCATTAAATATAATTTCATCATTATGTTTTAAGAATTGATTGCTAGGTTTTGATTTATCATAATTGATTTTGTTTTTATTTCTTTTTTGATTTACTTCATTAATTGATTGATTATTTTCTGTAAAGTTGTTTATTTTAATAGCTTTTTTTTCTTTACTTACTTCACTTTGAACTGAAAATGAAATATTAAAGTCATTATTTATAATTTCATATTTCTTTTCTTCTTTTTTTTCACAAGGAATATTTTGAACATTTTCTAAATTTGTATTCCAATTATTTTTTATTTCAAAAATTGGCAAATCAATTTTCTTGTTTGGATTTAATGCCTCACTTTTTTTTAAAATGCTATTTTTATCTTCCTTTTCTAATTCATCATTAAAGTTTTCTTCTATATCTAAATTATTTAAAAATGCATCTGAACCATTAAACTCTATTTCATCTATTTTAAGATTTAAATCAGCAGAGTTATCTTCTTCCACTTCTTCTTCTTTAATTGATTTGTATATTAGATTATTGTCTTCAAATTCAATATTTGAATCATCTTTAAAAAGAGATTTTATTTCATTTTCATTTTTTTTCTTTTCACTTGTTTCGTTTATTTCATTAAATTTTTCAAACAATTTATCAAAATTGTTTTTGATATTACTTATTTCATCATTTATGTTATCAGAGTATCCAACATTTTTAATTGGGTAACCATTATAATTTTTAATCGAATTATTGAAATGATTTTTTAATATTTCTGTTTGGTTATCAACCAACATTTTTCTATAATTTTCTTCAATTAAAACATTTTTAAAGTTTTTGTCTATATTCTCCATCTTTAATGAAAGTATATCTATTTTATTGTTTAACGAATTGTTGGTAGAATATTCATTACTTTCATTTCTATCAACCTTCTTTTGTTTTAAAATTTCACTTAAAATTAAAGATATAGAATCATTATTTAATGGATCTTTATTTTCTTTAATAGATATTTTTTCTATTTTTTCTTCAAGCAATTTAAATGATTTTTTAAAATCATTAGTTGCTTGTTCATATAAACTTAGTTTTTCTTTAAATTGTTTTGACAAATCATCAAATCTATTTTCCATATAATTCTCATCAAAACTATTGTTAAAATAGTTTATTTGAGAATTATCAATTTCCTTTTTCTGTTTTATTTGTTCTGTAATGATTTTGTCTGTTAAATTAGATTCTGACTTATTGTCAAATGTGTTCTTTTCTATACAAACATCATTATTTGTTTTTTTAATTGCTTCAATGTTAGTCGGATTCAATAACCATTTTTGAACGTCTAATTCTTTTCAATTATTGCTTATAGCCTTTACATGCAGCTCATCTAACAACTTGTGATTACAATCTCCAAATTTTTCAATCAATATTTCTTGAATTCTATTTCTTGATAAATGATTCACTAAATCCATCTCTTCATTTTGTTTTAGAATCCTTTTATCCAAATTAAATTCATCAAAAAGGTTGTGAATGCTTAGATTGCAATCATAGTTGTCTTCATAAAAATTTTTATCTGTATTATTAGCAATATTTTTATTTTCACTGTTGTAAAAATAACTATTTGATTCATATGAATTTTTATACTGATTTATACCATTTTGATCTTCATAAAAATAGTTTCTATTAATTTGATGTTGTGTGTCTAATATAGGTTCAAAATAATTTTGAAATTTATCAATAACCTTGTAATTAGACTTCACATTAGAGTAAAAATAATTGTTTGCATAATTTTTACTATCTATTTTGTCCATTATACGTGTATTTTTTTCAAAATTATTCATAATACTCCTATTAAATTTGATTAATAATTTTTCTGAAATTTATCATTTATCCTTACATAATATAATAACCTAATAAAGTCAAATATTTTTTAATATTTTTTGTAAAAACTTATTTTTATATAAAAAAATAACTTAATATTTATAAATGAATTATATTGTAGGAGTATAAATGAAAAAATTTAATTATGCTGTGCTAAAAAGTCCTTCAAAATCTATTAATGATTGAGCTGGATATGACAATGTGTCTATATCAGAACTTTTGAAACAGCAAGAGACATTAGTTAACTTTTTAAAAAATATAGGATTAAAAGTTCATGTTATCCCATCTTCTGAAGAAGATACTGACTATATAAGAATTAATGAGCTTTGTTTACCAACAAGAAAGTGTGTAATCTTTTGTAACATAGACAACAAAGTAGTAAACAATCACAGAACAGAAATAGCTGCTCATATTAGTAGATTTTATCCATTGGATAGAATTCATTATATAAATTTTCCAGCAACAATTTCAGCCAAAGACATACTAGTTGTTAATGATACATATTACATATCAATATCAAATTACACAAACATTGAAGGTGCTCAAAAAATAAAGGATATATTAAGCAAATATAATTTTAGAGTAGTAATAATAGAAAATAGTGAAGGATCACTAAGAGACAATCTAAATTATATTGAACACAATTATATGCTTATAAAAGAAGGATATTTATTACCAGAGGAGTTTAAAGAATTTGATTTAATTACTGTGCCTATTCAAGAAGAAAACGGAATAGGATCATTATGAATAAACGATACTGTGATAATCCCAAACAATTGTGAGCAATTAAAATCAAATTTAAACTCATCTAACAGATTTGTTGTTGTAGGAATGAATGATTCGGAACTAAAAAAAATTGGAACATTAATATCTAGTTTGG
>JARHZT010000032.1 GCA_029258015.1 Malacoplasma sp.
GTAAAACTTTTTCCAAATCCATTCGTATCATTATTAGCAGTCGCAGTATAAACAATTTTTGGATTTTTTACTTTTAACATATTTAAATCATCGGTTCTGTGTACATTAGAAATTTGACTTCCAGTTGTATCAGAAATAAATCCCAAATATGTTGCTCTATGAGTAAGATTTGTAAAATCATAACTTATTCCATTATCTACAAATTCTTTACCACTATATGTTAATGCAGCTGCAACGTGCAGGTTTGTAGCTAAATAATATCTATCACTGCTTGCATCTTTATTAAAAATTCATCCAGTACCACTAATTGATCTTGCTTCTCTTCCTTTTCCAGAAAATACAAACTGCATAGAAACAGATCTTTCAAATATATATTTCATAGCAGAAACAGAATCTGGATCGATGTTATTTTGATAATGAGGATTTATATTATTGGCAGGTATATCTGTATTTGGATTTGCTTGTTCTGGAAAATTATTATTTCTATTGGCAGTTAAAAAGTAAACACTTAAAGCAACACTTGTACCAACTAACAATGTAATTCCAAAAGCTGACATCAATGTTCTAAAAAGAGATGTTTTTTTCGGTTTCCTTTTTGGATTATCATCATCATAATATTCATATCTTGATGCTTGTGGATAGTTTTCATAAATATCATTACTATTGTTGTATCTTCTAGCCAAACTATAATTATTAGATTCTTTTATGTCTAATCTTTTTTTATTTTTATAGTCTTTACTATTAGAATTATTTTTTAGAAAAAGATTTAATTTCATACTATCCTCCGATTGATATTTAGTTATAAGAATTTAATATAAATATACAAGACAATGTTATTTTTTACTGGTATAAATATATTAATTAAATTATAATATATGTGTTTATACAATGTAATATGTGACATTCACATGTTTTTATTTCATTAATTGTATTTAACTATACGAATAACTATAACGGAGGAAGGAATGGCAGTTAATAAAACTGAGAAATTAGTTATTAATAATTCAAAACCATTAACAAAAAGAGAAATATTCAAATTGATAAGTAATAATATAAATATTGCTGAAACAGTTATCAAAGATATTTTTGAAGATTACACTAAGTTGATGTTTTCTGAATTAGATAGATGTGGTGAATTTAGACTTTTAGACTTAGGAAAAATAAAAGTTAGTCACTCAGATGCTAGATTGGGAACTAATAGATTAACAGGGGAACAAACTGTTTTCAAAGCTAAAACAAGATTAAAATTTTCATTTTCTAAACAATGCAAAGATTTTGCAGACACATTATATGTATAAAAAACCTAATTAAATTAGGTTTTTTATTTTTTCATATAAATCTAATATTCCTGGGAAAACTATTGTTAATTCACATATATCAATATTATTCGTACAATTTTTTATTTCATTTAAAAATAATTTTTTTATCTTCTTGCCTATTAAATTTTGCAAAAAATTAAAGGATAGCAAAAATGTTTTATCATAACAATAAAAATGTATTATCAAGAAAGAAAAACCTTTCAAATCATGAATATATTTTAAATGCTCATACTGATGTTTTTTTAATTGCTTAAGATCAAAAAAATCATTATTAGTTTGCTTTGTTTCAAAACTAATAAATTTTGAATCTATCATACCAAAATAATCAACATATGATTTTTCTAAAATCTTGCAAATTGTTTTATCTTTATTTTTACTTATTATGGATATTGGTATATTTCTTTTTTCCATAAAACATATATTATTGTCTATATAATAAATAATACTTTTGTTTATTAAAGATTCTATATACATCCCTTTATTTTTATTATTCATACTCTCTCTTATTAATATAAAAAACAAAAGGTGTAAAAATGTTACAAAAAAATAAGTGCACAATGCACTTATTTTTATATTACTCACAATAAAACAGCACCAGCTATTATAGCTATTGCACCCAGAGTTGGAATTATTCCTGTTATCCATTTTAGCATCTTTCCTAAGAATGGAATTTTTTGTATTGGATAAAATATCGTTGTATAAACCAATACTACATCTATACCAACCATAAATGCATACAATCCTCATCGTTTCATTGTGTCATTTCCATGACTAGCTATAAATTCTGTAAGTCATTTATTTAACTCTGGTACACCCGGAAGATTTTGAGCTCATTCTCAACCTTCACTATTTAATCCTATAAATGATATAGTAAATAACGTTCAAATTATTGTTACTATTAAGAAAAATAAACTAAATATTAATTTAAATAATTTCATAAATGTTCCCTTTTTCTTTCTTTCCTTTGTCTTTTTCTTTTTTGACATAATGTTTACCCCATTAATTCATATAATAATTTTAAAAAAAATTATCTAATAGTCAAATTTAAATTGAAAAATGGTTTGGGATTAAATTCTTTTAATTTCTTTGTAATTATTTTTATAAATATTTTTTCAACAGAATGAGGCACTTCTAACAAACAAACAGATTTAGATATTAAATTATAGTAGTTTCATAAATGTCATTTAATTTCAGATGTAATAAATATGTCACATTTATCCTTTTTTAAAATATTGGCTATTTCATTAGAACCACTTCCGCCAACTATACCTATTTTTAAAAATCTTTTTCTTTTTAAATTTAGATCTGAAGCATATTTAATATATTCAACTTCTAACTTATTTTTAATTTCATCTAATAACAAAGAAAAATCATCATATTTTTTCATTAAACCAAAATAAATATATTCAGATTTTTTAGATTGGCTTATTCTGCTACATCCTATTTCTTTTAGCAATTGATAATTCATTCCCTTTTTATGTTTATCAAAATTTGTGTGCATTGAAATAAGAGAAATCTTATTATCAAGTAGCACTTTAACCATTTTTTGTATTTCTTTATTTTTTAAATCTACTTCATCTATGTATATAGGGTGATGTGTAATTATTAAATTGCTATTATTTTCTAATGCGAAATTAATAATATCTCAATTTATATCCAAACCTACTATAGGGTTTTTTAAATACTCATTTCCAAAATATAAATAATTTATTTTCCCACTTCTATCCCATTCATCTTGTAAGTCAAAAGGATATGATGAATTTAATAAACTATAAATATCATTTATCTTAGTTTTTTTAATTCCTTTTGATATCATTTCAATTCCTTATATTTTTCTTTATTTTTTATCTTTATATCTTTTATATTAGATAAACAGTTTATTTTATGAGTTAATAATTCCTTATATTTTGAATCTTCTTTTTTTAATTTTCTATTTCCTAAAAAAAATAACTTTTTATTATTTTTTACTTTATATCCTTCAACTTTAGATAGTCATATTATTGGATATAAAAAATTATTTTCTTCTACTGTAAAATCTTTTTTGATTTTATAAGAATTTCTATATGCATATTCCCTTAGTAAATTTTCATTATTATTAGGACACAAGATGATATTTTTTATGTTGTTGGATGATTTGTTAATGATATCCACCATATTTTTTGCACCCATACCTGATATTGTTAAAACATCTATTTCAATTTTCGGATCAAATTTTTGAAAACCATCAGAAAGAATATTAGATATTTTATCATTTAAATGTTTTGTATTGTTTACACTAGTGAGATATGGTTTTTGATTTTTTTCAATATTTATTACCTTATTACATTTTTTTTGAGAAATTAAAAGGATTGATAGTTGAGCATGGTCTGAACCTACATCAACTACCAAATCCTTATTTTGAATAAGATTTGCTATTTCAACAATTCTTTTATTATTCATTGCTTTCTGTGAATCCTTTTAATATACCCGATTTTGAAGGGTGTTTGATTTTTCTTAAAGCTTTAGCTTCAATTTGTCTAACTCTTTCTCTAGTAATATGGAATTTTTTTCCGACTTCTTCTAATGTCATTGGGTGTGGATATGGAGGTAATCCATATCTCATTCTAATAATTTTTTCTTCTTTCTCTTGTAAGAATTTACCCAAAATATCATCTATGTGTTCACCCATAAGTTCTTTCTCTGTAAATTGTTCAGGATTTAATGCATCATTATCTTTAACAAAATCTACAAATTTTGATTCTTCATCTTTACCTACTGGTTTATCAAGAGAAACAGGATCTACATTTAATTTTTTAATAGCTATTATTTTTTTAGGAGTGAAACCAGCAACTTGACCACCCATAGCTTCTGATAGTTCTTCAGGAGTTGGATCTCTACCAAATTCTTGCATAAGTTGTCTTTCTGTTTTAGAAAGCTTGTTTATAGTTTCAACCATATGAACAGGAATTCTAATTGTTCTTGCTTGATCTGCAATAGCTCTTGTAATTGCTTGTCTAATTCATCATGTTGCATAAGTTGAGAATTTATTTCCAAGAGTGTAATCAAACTTTTGAATTGCTTTCATTAATCCTAGCGATCCTTCTTGCAATAAGTCTTCTAAATCCAATCCTCTATTTAAGTATTTTTTAGCAATAGATGTTACAAGTCTTAAGTTAGAAGTCATCAATTGATTTACTGCATAATCTCTTATTGTCGGATCTTCACTTCCTAGCATTTTACCAATCTCTTGTTCTTCTTGAGAAGTTAACATTTTAGATGACCCCAATACATTTAAAAATGATTTAATTCCATCATCTACTTTATCTCTACTTGAACTTATAGGACTGTTTACATCACTAACAATGAAATCAATTTTATTTGCAACATTTTGTTTCAATTCTTTTATTTCTCTTTTATCGTTAGAAGCAAATGGATTTTTATCAATTTGCAAGCCATTGTCTTCTAATCAGTTAAAGACATCAAGATATTCTTCATTTGTTAAATCATGCTTATCAAAAAATATAAGAACTTCCTCAGCAGTTACTTTATTTTTCTTTCTTTTTTTATTAGAACATTCTTTTAAAAATTTTTCTTTTGCAGTGGATAAATCATCTCTACTAATATTTTTTTGAATATTACCTTCTAATATACCACTATTTATAAAATCTTTATTTAAACTACCTTCTAAATTCTTTTTTTCTTCTTTTTTATTTTTTTTAAATATAGACATATATCCCCTTAAAATTCACGTTGAAAACTCTAGTTTATCATAGTTTATACTAATATATATTTTATAGTATTTGCTCTTTTTAAATATAAATTATGTAATAAATTTTAATAAACTGTTTTTATTATCTTTTTTTCTTCGTCTAAGATGATTGTTATGTTGTTCTGAAAGTTTTTCATAATAACACAATTGTTACCCTGATAGTCTAAAAATATAGCATTTTCTAGATATTCTTCTAATATTTCATGAATTTTATATTCAGGAACATCTTTAAGATTAAGCCTTTCCTTAGCTCTTCTTAAAGCATGATGTGTCATTCTATATTTTCTAGCACTACCATAATAACTCATCTAAAAATCCTTTGTTTTATCAATATATTCATTATCTTTTCTATTTTCTAATAATGCATTTGAAATTGCTAATGACATAATTGCACCCAAACAAAATGTAAAGAAATTGATAATTGCGTATCTTCTAATATGTAACTTTAATTTTAAATCAATTTGTGTAGAGATTATACAAAACATAACAGCAAATAAAAGTCAAAATGCCATAAATATCCCGAAAACAGAGATGCTTATAACTCATATAACGTGAGAAATGTAAGATGAAAGAATTCCTTCAACACCTTGAATAACTATTCAATCATTAGGATTATCATAAAAAGGGTCATAACTTGAATAAAAAAGATTTAGCTTTCCACAAGCAAATAATGTTAATGATATTATTGCAAAGGAACTAAATACTATCAAACCAATTGAATATTTTTTTAACTTATAAAATAATAAATCCATACCCTTACTCTCACTAAAATTATAAATCTATAATAAAAAAAATCAAAAACACAACTAATTTGTATTTTTAATTTTTACTTATTTTTTGATTAATGTTTGTTATTAAATTAAATTTTTTATTATGACTATTACTACTAAAAAAATCAGCAGAACCAAGTTTTCTTTCAACACCATTTATACTAAAATTAGCAACACCTCAATAGATACCAACAACATATAATTTGTTATTAAGTTTAGCTATTATTGGACTTCCTGATGCTCCTTTGTCAGAAAATGAGTAGAAGAATCCTTCCTTACCAGCACTAACATAATTGTATGTATTAAATTGTTTCTGGTTGCTTGTCTTTTTATCTCAATATTTTATTGGCTCTGGATTTGTTCCTTTAGTTCATTTTTTATAAATATCAAAAGAATTTTCATAGTTACTAGTTATCAAGGGGTTTAATTTAAAAGATGAAAAACCTCTTCAAGATAATTCATTAGAATTTTTACTATCTTTAGGGAATCCTCCCATATAAAACTCTATATCATACTTACTTATCTTTAGTTCTTTAATGTAGTCATCAAAATTTTTATCAAGAATTTTAATATTTAAGTTTTTTGCATCATGCAATCAACCTATGAAGTCATTAATGTGTGAATCATTTTCGTTTTTGCTAGAAATATTTTTATAATATTCTTTTGGTTTAGATGTTTCTTTATATGGCAAATAGTATTTTAATATTGCAATATCTGTTACACCTTGCAATAGTTCAGAACTTTCTTCTTTATATTTTGAAGTTGAACTATCAAATGTTTTTATTGTTCCATAAACTTTGTCACTAAATAATGAGTTGTAATCTTTATCTGTAGTAGTAGTGTACACTATACTAGGTTTTTCTACATAAATTTTTCTTAATTCATTTCCTGAAAAATAATTTTTCTTATTAGGACTTTTTGAATATATTTTTGAAGGAACAAAAGTTATTGAGCTTGATTGTATTTTATTGAAAAGATCATTTTCTAATTGTTGATCATCATCAAAACTTAAAATATTAGCAACATGTAAATTGGTAGCTAAATAAAAATCCTCATTTTTCCCCTGCTTAAAAATTCATGCAGTTCCATTTTGAACCCTAATTTCTTTTTGAACATTATTTAAAAATTCAAATCCGATAGAAACAGTAAATTTTAACAACTCATCTGTTGATATATCATCAGTTATTTTTCCTCTATAGTTATATTGTGATTTTTCAACATCTTCCATATCATAAAGAGAAGGATTATCTTTTAATTTGTTGCTTGAACAAGCGACCAAAGGAAATACTAAAGATATAGGCAAAATCAATAGAATGTTTTTTATTTTTTTTCAGTATATTTTTTTCATATCTAATATTATATTAGATTAATAAAAACAAAAAAAGACACCCTATTGGGTGTCTTGTAAAATTGTAAAATGTTTAAATATCTTGAAAATAAAAAACTAATGGATGTTTTATGATTACAATATTAAACTTTAAGAGGTATAAATTTGTGTAAATCAATAATATTTTGTTAATTAAACAAGAAAGGGAACCACAAAAAGAAAAAGGTTACCAAATATAGAAACAAGAGTATAGATTGATTATTAAGAGTATGATAAACGATATATAAATACAATGATTTTAAAAAAATTTGTTAATAACATCTTCTCTAGTTTTTAATTCTCAAAATTTTTATAATATGTTTTTGATTAATCACATTAAAAACACCATATTAAATTATATGGTGTAAGGTTCATTTTACTTGGAGCGGGTGATGGGAATCGAACCCACGTTAATAGCTTGGAAGGCTATAGTTCTACCATTGAACTACACCCGCAAAAAAATGGTGCTGGAAAAGGGACTTGAACCCTTACGACATTGCTGTCACAGGATTTTAAGTCCTGTGCGTCTACCATTCCGCCACTCCAGCAACCATGATTATTTATAAATGGTGTCCCATATAGGGCTCGAACCTATGACCCCTTCATTAAAAGTGAAATGCTCTACCACTGAGCTAATGGGACAAAAAGATCTTGTTAGATCAAATTATTTAATTTTTTATTGGCTGGGCTGGTTGGGTTCGAACCAACGCATGATAGAGTCAAAGTCTATTGCCTTTCCACTTGGCTACAGCCCAATAAATGGTGGGCAGTGACGGATTCGAACCGCCGAAACACGAGGTAACTGATTTACAGTCAGCTGCGTTTGGCCACTTCGCTAACTACCCATATTGCCTGCTTTCACAAACACCTTATAATTATATAATACAATTAAACAATATATTTAATTTTTTTTATAATTTTTTTAGTTTGTTATAGATAAGATTTTAATTTTGTAAGGTTCTTCTATACCTTTAACATGAGCTTCATCATCAACTTTCTTTCCTAAAATTGATTTTGCTAATGGACACTCATTAGAAATTTTATTTTCAGCAGGGTTTGATTCAATTGGCCCTACTATTTTAAAAGTATATTTTTTCTTATCTTGATAATCATGTAATGTAACTGTAGATCCAATTGATACATAATTATCTGAAGATTTTGTTTTAGAAGTAGAAGAAGAGATAATCTTAACATTTGATAATATGTTTTCAATTTCTTTTATTCTTGATTCAATTTGAGCTTGCATGTTTTTTGCAGCATCATAATCAGCATTTTCAGATAAGTCACCCTGTTCTCTAGCTTCTTGAATTTGTTTAATTATTTCTGGTCTTCTAACATCTATTAAATGTCTAAGTTCTTTTTCAAGTTCTTTTTTACCTTCAACAGTCATTAAATTTTTTTCTAATGCCATATAAATCATGCTCCTAATATTTGGAAAATATTGTATATCTTATAAATAATAATATATTCTACCTTTTTTTATTAGTTTTTAATCATTAAAAATATTTTTATAATGAAAATTTAAATAAGGATTCAAAGTTTTTAGTCTATCACTCATTCCTATATAACAACTTTCATATTGTTTGAATAATAGATGAATGTCTGGTTCTTCTAGTTTTTTTGATATTTTTATTGTTCAATCACTATTAAATGTAAAGTATCCAGAATCAAATAATTTATGGTGATTTTTACATAAAGTTATTCCATTATCAACATCATAAGCTTCAAATATCTTGCAATTTCTATAAGGTTTTATATGGCAAGCATCTAAAATGCTTACAGAATCAATGCAACATATATTACATTTAGCATCTCTATCTAAAACCTCTTTTCTGAATATATGTTGATATTTCCTTACCTTAATTGGATTTGTGCTATTTAATAGCATATGCTCCAATTCCTGATATTCTGTTAAGGAAATCAATTCTATATCATTCATATTTTTATATCATGGAATACATTTCATAATACCCATTCAGCAAAGTTCTTTAAGTTTTTCTTGATCTTTTTTTCAATCACTTGATTCTATATTAAGAATTATCTTGTTTTTTTCTGTTAACTTAACTCAATCTTTATATTTTGATATAGCATTAACCGGTGATTGTTTCATTATATATAAAACACTGTTATAAACTTTTGATTTATTTTTTCCATTAAAACCCAATTCAGCATCCCAATTATTTTTGCTTTTTTGATTTTTTAATACTTCAAAAAGAAAATAATCTCTTGTAACATAATCATAAAATTTTTTGACAACATACACATTTGAAAAATCTAATTCTTTATTGAATATATTGTCATTACCATATTCATCAATTAAAGAAATTATCAAAAAATATTTATAAGGATATTTTACTTTTACTTCTTTCAAGCCATATTCTTTTTTAATATTTTCTATAAGTTCGTTGTCATGTATGTTTAATGGGGCATTTTTAGATAAAACTTCTTTAAAGAAGAAATTAATATTTTTATTATCACTCATAGTTTGATTTTACCAACTATAGATTGTATAAGATAAGTATTTTAAATTAGCACTCACATTGTTAAAGTGCTAATATGTGTTATAATAGTCTTATACAGCAAGGGAGGTTTTCATGGATTTCAGTTTTGAACCTAGTGAAGAAAAAGATGTGTTGCAAAAATACTCAAGAAATTTAAATGAGGAAGTTAGTAACAACAAACTAAATAAAATTATAGGTAGAGAGCAAGAAATTAGAAGGGTTATAGAGATTTTATCTAGAAAAGAAAAAAATAACCCAATTCTAATTGGAGAACCCGGTGTAGGTAAAACAGCTATAGTTGAGGGTTTTGTTCAAAAAATAATTTCAAAAGAGGTACCTGAAAATTTAGCAAATTGTATTGTTTATGAAGTAAATTTATCATCAATAATTGCTGGAGCATCTTTTCAAGGACAATTTGAAAAGAGATTGAATTCGCTAATTAATGAAGCAAGGAAAAATAAAGGATCTGTAATCTTATTTATTGACGAAGTGCATCAATTAATGGGGATGGGTAAAAGTGGTGGTAATTCAGGAATGGATGCTGCTAACATTCTAAAGCCAATAATGGCTAGAGGGGAAATTAAAATAATAGGTGCAACGACACTAAATGAATATAGATTATATATAGAAAAAGATGGGGCACTAGAAAGAAGATTTCAAAAAATTCTTGTAGATGAACCAAGTCCAGAAGAAGCATTAGCTATAATGAGAGGACTAAAGGAAAAATGAGAAATTTTCCATAATGTAAGAATAAGGGATAATGCGTTAGTGGCTGCTGTTAAATTTTCTGAAAGATATATTACAGACAAATATCTGCCAGATAAAGCCATTGATTTAATTGATGAAGCAGCTGCAAAAATTAAAACAGAAGCTCATTCTTCACCTGCTTATCTTGAAGAAATCAATAAAAAGATTTTTTACTTAGAAACAGAAAGAATAGCTTTAAAAAAAGAAAGTGGACAAAAACAAAAAAATAGATTACTAGAAATAGAAAAAGATTTATCTAATTTGAAATCAGAAAAAGATATTGTAGAAAAAGAGTGAAATAAACAAAAAAATCAACAGATTAAACTAAATCAAATAAAAAAAGATATTGAAAAAAATACAAGACTTGTAGAAAATAACCAAAATAGTGGGAATTTTGTAGAAGCATCAAAAATTCTATATTCTATATTGCCAAAACTTAAAAAAGATTTAGAAGCTATAGAAGAAGAAATAAATAAAAACGAAAATACATTAATCAAAGATTATGTGAGTGAAATTGATGTTGCGGAAATAATTTCTAGAGTAACTAAAATACCTTTAAATAAGATATTTGAAAAAGAGCAAGATAAATTAATAAATTTATTTGCTAACTTAAAGAAAAGAGTTAAAGGTCAAGATGAAGCTTTAAAAAATGTATCTGAAACTGTTTTAAAAAACAGGGTTGGTATAAATAATCCAAATAGACCTATTGGATCATTCTTATTTTTAGGACCTACAGGTGTTGGTAAAACAGAAGTAGCTAAAGCTTTAGCTGAAAATTTATTTAATACAGAAAAAGCAATAGTCAGAATAAATATGAGTGAGTATATGGAAAAACACTCTATTTCAAGATTAATTGGTGCACCTCCAGGGTATGTAGGGTATGAACAAGCTGGTGAACTTAGTGAGGCTGTGAAAAGAAAACCATATTCAGTTGTGTTGTTAGATGAAATTGAAAAAGCACATTCTGACATACTAAATATACTGCTTCAAGTTTTAGATGAGGGTACATTAAAAGATAGCCAAGGAAGATCAATTAATTTTAAAAACACAATTGTCATAATGACTTCAAATGTTGGGGCATTATATGCAATAGAAGGAAATGATAAAATGTTTGAAAATGAATTGAAAAAAACATTTAAACCTGAATTTTTAAATAGAATAGACGAGATTATTAAATTCAATGTAATTACAAAAGAAAATGCTAAAGAGATAGCAACAAAAATGTTGAATGACTTGGTAAAAAGATTAAATGATAATTCATATATAGTAGACTTTGATAAATCTGTTGTAGAGTATGTAGCAGAAAATGGTTATAGCCAAGAATATGGAGCTAGACCTATTGCAAGATTTATACAAAAGAAAATAGAAAACTATATAACTGAAAATATACTATCCAACAATATTGTTAAGGATCAGCATATAAGAATCAGTTATTCAGATAACAAATTATTTATCAAAAAGGGGAATTAAACAAAAAAATCTAAAGTGATCTTTAGATTTTTTTAATACCCATTATAAAAATATTGTTGTTCTTCTGTTCTTTTGTATTTTTTTATGTCTACATTTTGCTTTTGTCCATTCGCTTTAAACATATTCATAAAGAAATATTTTGTTTTATCTCAACAGAATTCTAAAGCTTTAGTATCTCTATTTTTAGAGAATAGCATGTGATTTAATACCAATAAAATTATTCCTATAACTATGAATAATGCAGAAGTTACAATTGATGAAGAAAATTTAAATACACTACCTCTGAATGGTTCCATACATATTCTTAATATTCCATAAAGTATAAAGTATGTAATTCCTAAATCTCCAGCTTTTCTTTTTTGTATAAATTCACCACCCACATATAAACTTATAAAAAATATAAAGTTAATGAATGATTCATATAAAAAGAATGGTTGTCTAAATTCTCCATTTATAAACATACCTTCTCAAACACCAGGCATTAATATTCTTAGTCATTCCATAGAACCCATATCTTGAGGACAAACAACTGGACCATAAACTTCTTGGTTAGTAAAGTTTCCTCATCTACCTATAACTTGTCCTATTAAAATACAAGGAATTATAGCATCAGTATAAACTCACATAGATACTTGCTTAACATAAACCTTTTCACCAATTTGAGTTTTTACATTATATTTTGGCTTTCTTAGAATCAAAGGAAAATATATCAATGCAGCTATTACAGTAGCCATTATTCCACCCTGTATAGCTAATCCACCCCCTGCAAAATTAAAAAAAGCAAGGAAAAAATTTGAACCTGTAGGTACTTTGGCATCACCTATTATAAAACTTCATAATCTTGCACCTAGTATAGATACAGGAATTCCTATAAATACAAATCAATAAAATGGTTCACCAGATACTTTATATCAGTATTTTAGTTTTCCATATGCTAATGCTATAGCAAATATGAAGCCTATTGTGAATAATATCCCATATCATCTAACTTCTAAACTACCTATACTAAATGCAATAGGATTAGGAGCAATGGGGTTGTCATGACCATAGTCGCCCCCACAAACATTCGCTAATAGATTTATTATGCTACTCTTCATCATCGTGCTCCCTTGCTTTTTCTACAAAGTCATCAAAAGAATTGTATCCTGATAAAAGTAATTTTAAATGAGCAACTGTTATTTCTATTAAATCTGATGTCTTTTTACCAGAAGTTATAGGTAATAAGAAATATGGAACTTTTATATTTAAAATTTCTTTATATTGCAATTCTTTTCCTAATCTTTCAAAACTGTGTATTTTAGGATTATATTCTGCAAGTTCAATTATTACATTTATAGGAGATGATTCTTGCATTTTTTCTATCCCTAATACTTTCCCAACATTTACAATTCCAAGACCTCTAACCTCTATGAATCCAAAGAATTTTTTAGGACAAGAACCTACAACTTTTCCATAAACATCTTTACAGATTATCGCATCATCAGCAACAAACATATGACCATTTTTTATTAATTCTAAAGATGTTTCAGATTTACCCATTCCTGATTGACCTATAATTAAAACACCCAAACCATATATTACAAGTAAGTTACCATGTATGTATTCAGTTTTAGATAATTGAATAGTCAAAAATGTATTAACCATATTTGTTATATTTGATGAAGATTGTGTTGTAGCAAGTACTGTAACATTATATTTTTCAGCTAGTTCAATTAATATGTCATATGCTGCAAAAGATCTAGAAAGCAAAATAACAGGAGGTTGCAGTTGGAATACTTTTTCTAATTTTTGCTTTATATCGTTATGGTTGAATTGTAATAAATATTTATATTCATCTTTCCCCCACAAGACAACAGCTCTTAACTGTTCATGCATAAAAAAATCTGCAAATTCTAATCCTGTTCTTGTTATTCTATTACTTAAGATTTCAGTATCCCTTCCTTTATATAGAATTTTATAATCAGGAAAGTTTTTAGAGATATTTTGCCATGTAATCATAATTTGCTCCTATATGAAAAATAAAATAGTTAGTGGAAGTGTGGTCATCAATCATGCACCTATCATAGTTTCATCTGACTCTATTGTATATGGTATGACATTTGCTATAAATAATATACCAATAATAGATATTGCTATTAAAAGAACATATGCTACCACCACTAAACTTATTCATTTTATTCTATCAGCACCATCATAATCATTAAGAATTTTTTTTATTCTAGAATAGAAAGGTCATCTATCAAATTCATAAATTTTTTCTTTAAACGAACTAAAATTAACTTTATTTTTTGGTTGCTTTTGTGTGTCTTTGGCAATTTCATTTTTTTCCTCTTCTGTCATTGACTCCAATGCCTTAATTTTTGAATCAAGCAAATAGTATTGTTCTTCATCTAAGAATCTTTTCAATTCTGATATTTGATGATCTATTAATTCTTTATTTTTTTTAGATACAAAATGATGGTTTTTATCTTTTTCCAGCTGTTGAATAATCATATTTGTTTTATTTATGATTTCATTTTCTGAAATTTCATTTTTATCAACTTTATTGTTCTTATTCTTTTTTTTGTTTTTTCCCATAGAGTTTAATTAATTCTTTTTAAATATATATTTAGTTTAAATTAAAAATAAAAATAAAAATATTATTTTTTTCATAAAATTAAATTTATAAGGAGTTTAATGTGAAAAGTCAGCAAGAAACCAAAATTATTTTAAATAAGTTGATTTCAGAAGATAAAAAACATATAAAATTTTTTGAAGACAAATTTGATGAATTTGAATTTGTAAAAATGGCTAATGCAAATTTATATTTCATAATTGAAGGAAAGTATTATCTAGTTAAAAAATACAAAGAAGTTAGATATAATTTTGAAAAATCCTTCCAAAATAGTGAAAAAGAAATAGTGGAAAAACCCACATTTACAACATATTTTTTAAGACTAATCAATGAATTTTTAAATTATGAAGACAATAATTGCACTGAATGAATTATAGAAAATTTTAATTATTTACAAAACAGAGTTAAAAGTATTTATGAAAAAAATAAAACATGTCACATATATCAATTTAAAAAAGTGGAACATCCAAAGGATAATTCATTTAATAAATATATAAGTTTTTAACAGCATAAACATATGCTGTTTTTTTTATATATATTTTATTACTTGTTCAAATGTTGTATTTAATATTTTTCCATTATCAATATTAATAATTGCATATGATGGTTTTAAAAATGTATTTCTTGGCATTATTAATGAACCTGGGTTTAAAACTAAAATATTATCTTCAAAGTTTAAGTATTCTATGTGAGTATGACCAGTTATTAAGATATCTAACTTACTGTCTTTTGCATAATTTAACAAATATTCATTTCTCTTTAGTTGATTTCCTAGAAAATTAGGGAATTGATGTCCGTGCATAAGTCTAATGCTCAATCCTTCAATTTTAAAATCTAATATTTCTGGACCATCAAAATCATTATTGCCCAAAACAATATAATCAAAATATTTTTTTATGTCATCAAAATCACAACAAAAATCACCTGCATGGATAGAAATATCAGGATTTTCTTTATCTAAAATTTTTTTATACAATCTTTTATCGCCATGTGTGTCTGACATAATTAATACTTTTTTCATATATTTAAAGGTTACAATAATTTTAAAAATTATTTTAAGTTATTAAGTCTGTTTTTAATAAATTTAATTTAGTTTTATTTTTCATTAATTCATTTTGATATTTAATATTTAGTGGTATAATATTATATTTATTGTAATTTTTTAATATATTATGTAAAATATAAAGAGATAGTTAATATTTTCTTATTCCGGAGGCGGATATGTTAAAAGATTTATTCAAAGATCGTAAGATTGTGATTTTTGATATTAAAACAACTGAGCAAGATTTAGATTCTGAAATTTTGTATTTTGCTGCTAGAGTTTATATTAATAATGAAATGATTTCAAAGCATAACTTCTTTATTGCAACAGAAAAAACAATTCCAGGCAACATTATTAGAAAATACAGAATAACTAATAAAAAAATCGAAAGCGAAGGAATAGATAAAATGTCTGCTTTAGAAAATATTGCATTTATCTTTCAAGAAGCTATTTTATTCACATACAATGGAGATTCATTTGTTTATCCATTACTTGAAAAAATATACAAAGACTTTGGATACAACTTAGAATTATCTGAAATAGATGCATTAAAACTAGCAAAACAAATAATAGGTTTTGATGATGATGTTACTCTTGAAGAACTAGCAACAAAACTTGGAATTAAATATGATCAAGAAAGAATGTTGGGTTCACCATATACAGTAATGGTTTTAGAAAAAATTTGATTCAGACTAAAATCATTCATAATCTAATAAAAAAACAAGCAAGGCTTGTTTTTTTATTTTAGTTTTTTAATTTCTTTTGCAACTGCTTCTGGAACTATTTGCATTAGTTCTTCTACACTTGCTGCTTTTATATTGTTGACTGTTCCATATTTTTCTATCAACTTCTTTATTCTTACTTTTCCTAAATTTTTTATTTCATTTAATGAATTGTCAAATAAAGATTTTGTTCTTTTATCTCTATGGAATGAAATTGCAAATCTGTGTACTTCATCTTGTATGTTTAATAAAAAGAAGTATAAGTCAGACTTTTTATCTAAAAGTATTTCTTCATAATTTGATTTAATAATTCTATCTGTTTTATGTTTATTATCCTTTGCTAGACCAATAACAGGAATAATAGAATCTAGACCTAAATCTCTTAATGATTCTAGTGCAGCAGTAACCTGAGGTTTTCCGCCATCAACTATTAATAAATCCGGTATATCTCCAGCTTCTTCATGAACTTTTTTATATCTTCTATGTACAACTTCTTTCATGTATTCAAAATCAGAATTCGCTTCAGTGTTTTTAATATTATATTTTCTGTAAGCACTTTTGTTTTTTTGACCATTTTCATATACAACCATTGCTGCTACTTTATCTGATGTAAATATATTAGAATTATCAAACATCTCTATTCTATAAATGTTGCTTAATCCCAAAATATTTTGTAATGATTCTATAGAATTTAGTTCTCTGTTTTCATTAGATATTATTGTTAAATATTTATTTTTCATATTTTCCATAGCATTTGTTAATGCTATAGACATTACTTCTTTTTTAACCCCTTTTGATGGATTCAGGAATTTTATTTCCAAACTTTTTGAAAGTTCATTTAATGATTCATCATTTAACGCAAGATATACTATTTTTGGAACTTCTATAGCATTGTTTTTATAGTAATCAAAAATAAGTCTTGATACTATATCTTCTTCTTTGTCATAAAAAAGTGTTATTATGTCATATTTGCTTAACAGCGTACCCTTCACATACTTAAAAAATACCATTGATATAACATTTTCTTTTATGTGGTAAGCAATAACATCTTCATCATTATCTTTAGATAAAATAATGTCTTGTTTTTCAGAGAATGCTTTTAAACTTCTTCTTAACTCCAAATATTTTTGACAATCTTCAAACATAAGTTTTACTGCACAATCTTTTTCTTTAGTTTCTAATAATTCATCTATGTTTTGAACTTTTCCAGAGAAAAAATTGTTTATTTCTTTTAAATGTGGCTCATAGTCTTTTTGTTCTATCTTTTTAATACAAGGTCCCATGCATTGACCTATATCATAATAGATACATTTTTGATTTGGGATTGTTTTACATTTTCTTAGAGGGAAAATTCTATTTATAAAATTATAAAGTTCATATTTTTTAATATTGCTATTGGCAAATGGGCCATAATATGTACCCTTAATTTTTTTCTTTGTATCATGAGTATAAATAATTCTTGGATGTTCTTCTTTTGTTATCACAATATATGGAAATGAATTAGTCTCCCTAAGAAGCATATTATATTTCGGTTTGTATTTAAAAATAAGATTATTTTCTAGCAACAATGATTCATTTTCATTATTAACTACAACATAATCTATATCAAAAATTTCTTTTACTAATTTTTTTGTTTTAAGGTCTCTATCTTTTAAAAAATACTGTCTAGTTCTATTGAAAAGATTTTTTGCTTTCCCAACATATATAACAACACCATTTTTATCTTTTCATAAATAACATCCAGGTTTTTTTGGTATTGTTTTTAGTTTTTCTTTTATTTGTTCACTTTTATCCATAATTATTTTTTTAAAATATCTAATATATCTTCATATTTTAAATCTAACATGTTTAATCTTTTATAAAGCTGTTTGTGATTACAATAAGAAATATTCAATTTCTTACATAAATTATTTCTTGAATTTTTATTATTCATATCAAGATCTATATATTCACTTCACGACAAAGATGAACTTTTTTTATTATTAAACATCTTAATGTTTTCAAATGCTTTTAATATACTTTCATCCATTGCTTCAGCAATACCTATTTTTTTATTTTTTTTATCTATGTCATCTTTTGAAATAAAACAATTATAAGCGTATGGAACTTCATTCATTATTGTCTTTCTTATTTTTTCACCAGGTCCATCCGGATCTAAAAACAATATAATTCCTCTTGTTTTTGAAAGAGTTTTTATTTCACTTAATTTTCTTTTAGATAAACAAAGTCCATGTGTTTCTATTGTGTCTACATCAAATAAATTTTTTAATTTATTTGTATCAGTTTTACCTTCTACAATAACAACTTCTTCTATTCTTTTTAACCTTTTTTCTGTTGACATAATACTTTAGTTCAATATTTATCATAAACATTCGAAACAGAAGAGTGATTGATTTGAGCATCTATAATATCTCTGAAAAAATTTGCTAATTTAACTACATGTATTTTAGGATGCTTTATTTGTCTATTTGCTTCTATAGAATCTGATATGTATAATCCATCTATTTTACCTTCATCTATGAATTTAATAAATTTATCTATAGCATTATTTGAAAATACACCATGTGTAGCCATAACTGTAATTTTTTTTGCACCTTTATCTTTTAATAAATCAATGTTTTTTAAAATGGTTCCACCTGTATCAATCATGTCATCAATCAATAAACAATCTCTATCCAAAACCTCACCCAAAACATTTGAAACTTCTACAACATTTGGTTTCGGTCTTCTTTTATCCACTATTGCCAAACTAACATCTAATATTTCAGAAACTTTTCTAACCTTCTTAACAGCACCATAATCTGGAGCTACTATAGTTAAATTTTCTAAATTAGGGTTTTGTTTTTTATATTCAGAAAATAAAATACAAGAAGCTGATACAGTATCAACTGGAATATCAAAAAAACCTTGTGTTTGTAATGCATGAATATCTAATAAGATTACTTTAGTTGCTCCACTATTTTCTAGAAAATTAGCAACTAATTTACACGTAATTGGTTCTCTACCTTTTGCTTTTCTATCTTGTCTTGCATATCCATAATAAGGGATAACAACAGTTATAGAATTTGCACTAGATCTTTTCAATGAATCTATAGCAATAAATAGTTCCATTAAATTATCGTTAACAGGAGCAGATGTTGATTGAAAAACTACAACATCCATTCCTCTAACTGTACTTTCAGATCTTACAAGAATTTCTCCATCAGCGAATTTGCTTATTTCAAATTCACCTAATTTTATTCCTGTTTGTTCTGAAACCTCTTTTGCATATTCATAACCATTATTTAGTCCGAATATAATATAATTTTGAGAATTTTCTAATTTCATATATGACCTTTGATAAAATATTTGCAATTAAATCATACATTTATATTTAATATATTTAGTATAAAAAATAATTTAAGAAACTGATTTTTTGGCTAATTGATCTGCAATTTCATTAAATTCAATATTGACATGAGCTCTCACTTTTTGAAATTTAATTTGTATCTTGTCTTTTATATCTTGAATTTTATTTACATAAAAAACAGCTATATCAGATTTAGCATCTCAACTCTTAGTAGCTCATTTTTCTATTCCTTCATAGTCAAAATATATTTTGATTTTTGTAAACTTTTGTTCTAGTGCATACTTTATAGAATATAAAGTTCCAAATATTTCTCCAGCTACATTTAAACTAGATTTATATAATGCCATTTCCTTATCTGTTAATGCTTTATAAAAAGTATGAATTATTTCATCTTTATAACATACAACTCCATATCCTATTTTCTTTGTAAATTTATTGTATGATCCATCTACAAAAAAAGAATATATTCCTTCTTCTGAATCTTTTTTCAATATCTTATTAATATCATCTTGATTTTTAACTTCATCGCTTAAATTTGATTCATTTAAATATTTGTTTGCTTCTTCTATTGTTAAAAAACTTTTATATATAGCACCTTTATAACCATTAATATATTCTTTTGCTATATTTCAATTATCAAAAATTCCAGTCTTTTTTCCTTTTACAATAGCATAGTATTTTTTTGCCATTAAATCCTCTTTTACTCTGTAATAAAAATATATTATTTTAATATTTTAATTTATCTAACTATTCTGCTATATTTTCAGTATTTTTTATAAATATTTTTTTATCTAAAAAATAAACAGATGCAAATAATAATTCAAGAAGAATTACTCCACCCAATAATGATAAATTTATCATAGTGCTTGCTGAATCATTTTTTAATAAATTTTTCAAGAAAGGTATTAAGAAAGAACTAGACATTATACCTATAGATAACACACCTTGATATATCCCCATAGGAGATATTTTTTGATTTCTGAAAGATAAAGTTAGAACATAAGCTAAAACTAAATTGTATAAAATACCATAAGCAAAACCATTTAATGTACTTAATGAAAAATATACATAAGGATTGTTATTAAAGCTTATTACTAATTGATAAATAACTCATATAACTATTCCAACAGAAAACGCTATTAGCTTATTGAATTTCTTAATTAAAAATACAGATAAGAAAACAGTTCCAAATAATTGTGACAAACTAAATGCAGTTGAAATATATGATGATAGATTAGCTCTTACATCGCTTGAAACATTAGGCATAGTTTTGTTAAATAAATTATCTATTGTAAGTGTAGCTATAGATCCACTATTTGAAAATTTAACAAATGTTATCAAAAAGCCTACTAAACATAACGATGCAAAAAATAATATTGAATTATTTTGGTTTATAGGAATTTCCTTTTTATGATACATACCTATAAGCATTCTGTCTTCTTTTGTAAAAAACAAAATAACAAATGTAATTGCATAAAAAACAATACCTATTATTCACAATATAGCTAATAAATTTCATGAAGAAGATTGATTTTGTAAGTTTAACATTCTAACAATCGATTGAATAGGAGCACTTGCAAAATCAGCAATTAGTGGCGGAAATGCCATTATTGATACAGTCAAAAATGATCTATTTGAAGTATATTGTTCTTTAAACATCAGTTCATATATACCAATCATTGAGGCCCCAACTCCAACACCTAGTGACTGAATAATATTTGTTGCAGTATTTTGAACAATTATTATAGGAATAAAAGAAATTATTCCAATGATAACTGCCATATATAAAATTATTTTTCTGTTTCTTAGTTTTGTTGATAGCATATCAGCCAGTGGTCTTATAAATATCCCTATAAGTCCATACATCATTAATGGAAGCCAAATAATTTCTTTATCTATTTCCTTTTGAATTATTGATGTGTAATCTCTTAATAACTTTAAAGGTATTCAAAAAACAATGTAACTAATGAAAAATATTTTATATCCTTTACTTACGTTTTTAAGTCTCATTATAAAAAATAAAGAAACAGAAAATACTAAAATGAATATGATTATATTCACCACTAAATTAATAATTGTTGAATTGCCTTGATTTGTTGATAATAAAAACATACTATTTATTTTAATAGAAAAATATTTTTTATTTGATAAAAAAAAGAAAAGACTAAATTTATTTTTTAGTTCTTTTCTTTTTTTGTATATACATTTTTTTTAGTAATAAAAAATCTGTTTTTTATAAATGAAATGTTTTTTTCAAATTCTTTCAATTCATTGTCATCTCTTTTTACAAGGGTTTCTTTTTTATCAAATTCCTTTATAAATTCCTTCAATTTTTCAAATTTCACAAAATTTATATTATCTATTTCATATTCATTAAAATTTTTATTTAAACATGGTGTTATAATACAAACTTCATTGTTTTTTAATAAGTTTTTTTTAACAAATTTAACAGCATCATAATACATTATTAGATTATGAGGCATATCCTTATAACCACCTTTTTTTAAGCGGGCCTTTAGAACACCTTTTTCTTTAGAAACAGAAGTAGTTTCATAATACAAAGCATCTGAAATTAAATATATACATTTATTTGAAATTAAAATTTCATTGATTGAATATGTACTAATATTGTTTGATTTAATTGAAACATTAGCAAGATATTTAGTTAGTACACTATCATCTACCAATTCAGTAAATATTTTTTTTCTATTACTTTTATCTATAAAATTATTTGAAGTATATACAAAGGTATTCGGCTTTATAAGTTTAGTCCAAATTAGTGCAATTATAATCGCTAAGACTCCAAGACATATAAGACCAATAATTATTCATTCACTATATGACATGTTACATTATTTCTTTTTTAATTAATGAGACAAAGTTTTCAACATTAAATCCTTTGTCTTTGTATAATTGATTACCATCCATAGATGCACCAAAGCTATATGACCCAAAATGGCAAAATTTATTAGCAAATTTATATAATTTGTATCATAAATAATCAGCAGATGCTTCTGATGAAAAAATTCCTTTTGAAGAATCCAATGTTTCTTTTATGTAACTTTCATCTTGATTCAAGAATTTTTGCAAACATACCATAGAAACTATTTTTACTTTTATATTTTCTTTATTCAACTCTTTTTTAACTTCATTCATCAATTGAATCTCTGATCCTGATGCACATAATGTAATTTCTGGATTTTCATCACTTTCTATTATATAACCACCTTTTGAAGCTTTTTCTATTGATGTATCGAAACCCGACTTAAGACCTTGTCTAGTGAAAATCCCTATTCTTGTTTCATTTTTAGAACTAAACAGTTCATTAAATACAAATTGCGTTTCTACTTCATCACAAGGTCTGTATACAAAAACATTTTCTATAGCTCTAAGCATTGTTAATTGATCATATGGTTGATGAGTTGGTCCATCTCCTCCAACTTGATAAGAATCGTGAGTGAATATGTAAGCAGAAGGAAGCTTCATCATAGCACCCAGTCTAATTGCTGACTTCATATAATCTGCAAAAACTAAGAATGTAGATGTTAAACTTCTTAATCCACCATGTAGCAATATTCCATTTTGGATTCCTGCCATAGCAAATTCTCTAATCCCAAACAACACTTCTGGATATTGTTTATCATTGTTAAAACATTTAGTAGTATCAAATGTTGTTTTTGTAGCAGAAGATAAATCTGCACTTCCAAAAATTGTATCTTTTAAATTTGCATTAGATAGTTGTTTAAAAAATAATCCAACATAGTCTCTTGTTGCCAAATCCTTTTTAAGTTCTTTGTGATTTAAAACTTTTGAAACATCAAAATAATTATCTTCTACATAATTTTTAAATTCATTATATAAATCTGGATAATTATTCATCGCTACTTTTTCTTTATTTAATCAATCATTGTAAACTTCTAAACCTCTAGCAGTTATTTTAGATTCAAAATGTTCATAAATTTCTTTATCAAATTCAAAATTATTTAACTTCGTGTTGAAGTATTTTTCAAATGATTCAATTTGATTTTCATCAACTTTCAACCCATGTGCTTTGTGATTATTTTGTTCTAAAGTTCCCTCTCCTATTATTGTTTTAACTTCTATAAAAGTTGGTGAGTCTGAAGTTTTTGCTTTTAAAATTGCTTTTTCAATTTCTAAAGGATTATTAGAAACTTTTATATAATTCCAATTAATAGATTTCATTCTTAGTTCTAAATTTTCAGAAAAACTTATACAAACTTTAGAATCTAATTGAACATCATTAGAGTCATGAATCATTATTAATTTATTTAATTTAAGTTTTCCAGCTAAACTCATAGATTCATAGCTAATACCTTCTTGGATATCTCCATCACCTACAACAACATAAGTGTAATGATCAATTAAGTCTAGTTGTTTAAATTTATTTTCTAAGTATGATTCATTTAAAGCCATACCAACAGCCATAGCTACACCTTGTCCTAATGGTCCTGTTGAACAATCTACAAAATTATCATGTTCATACTCAGGGTGCCCTGGAGTTAATGAACCTTTTTGTTTGTGATTTTTAATTTCATCTAAAGATAATAGTCCTGCAAAATGCAAAAGAGAATAAAATGACATACTACCATGACCAGCACTTAAAATGAAACGGTCACGATTTATTCATTTAGGATTATCTTTACAAATATTAATAAACTTTGTAAAAAGTGTGTAATTAATAGGTGCTGCAGATATAGCCATTCCTGTATGACCTTGTCCAGCTTTTTGAATTGCTTGTAAAGCTATAGAACGCATCGCTGTTACATATTTATTATTTTCCATAATCTATCCTAACTAAATATTTAACTTTTTTTCTTTTGATCTTCTGTTTTTTCTTTTGATTCACTATCTTGTTGTTCTTCTGCTTTAACTTCATTATTTTTCATTAAAGCTATTTTTTTCTTATCTGAAATTTGCTTAATAACACCATCTATCGATAAACCTACAAACACCAATAGTGGCAATGCTATTAATGTTACTCTCATTGCTGTTGCATTCGGAATCATAGTTATAAAACCAGGTATTAAACCTAATAAATAGTCTGAATCTCCTCAGCTTAAAGAGCTTTGATCTGCAGATAATCCTTGACCCGCTAAAAAGAAAAATGTTGGTACAAATGAAATTATTAAACCGTTAACAAAAGAACCTAAAACACATCCTAAAACACCACCTTTAGAATTTCCATAAACTCCTGAAGTAGCTCCTAAAAAGAAGTGTGCTACAATTCCTGGAATTACTACTGGTAATAAAACATTATTTGATAGTTTTATTCCTGAAAGTCCAATAGTAACACCCAGCCCAACCACACCTGCAATTAATGAAGTTAAAAATCCTATTAAAACTGCATTTGGTGCAAAGGGAAACACTATGGGACAATCAACACCCGCTTTGGCATTTTTTATAACTTTTTCTGAAATACCCTTAAACGAAGGAACTAATTCACCTACAGCCATTCTTACACCATAAAGTAAAATTTCTACTCCAGCTGCAAATGTGAAACCGTTTACTATAGCAGAAACTAATCAATTCACACTAGCATCTTTTCCAAAAATACTAGCTAGTGCTTTATTAGATTCTGTAATTTGTTTAATTCCTGTGTTGTACATAATTCCTTCTGGAATATAAACTATTAAGAATACTAGAATCATAGTAATAGCCATAGATGCAAAAGTGTTTCTAAAAAACTGCAATCATTTAGGGAATTTTATTTGTTCAGTTGATTTAATATTTTGACCTTTTTTGATTTTGTAAATCAACTCTCCAATCCATCCTGCTGTTACATAACATAACGAACCAGTATGAGCTAGTGAAATGTCATCCATATTTGTAATTTGTTTAACAAATCTTTTATTTGCAGCACATGATAACACCATATATAATGACATAATCAATGAACCACTAACTAAAGCTATTGTATAGTCACCTGGATTGTTTAAATCAAGACCAAAATCTTTTCCTTTAAACATAGATATACATCCAGCAATCATAACACTCATGTAAAACAATACATGACCGCTTAAAAATATATATTTAAATCTACTTGTGTATGCTAGTAGTAAATTTAGTATCATAGCCACAACCATTATAATTGATCCCAGTTGTGCTATTTGTGGGAGTATTTCAAATAATTCACCAGCAAAGGCATCATTATTAGGTATTATTCCTGTAACTCCAAATAAATCTGAAAACACTAATTGAAAACTACTTAATGCTCCAACTAATACACCAGCACCTCCACCTATTATTAAAAATCCGGCACAAGTTTTAAAAAAAGATAAAATAATATCTGTTGCTTTTTTTCTTAATAAAATAGATCCCAACATAGCAAATAATCCAATTAATATTGCTGGAGTACCTACAAAGTCTTTAAAAAAAGATAAAAATCATGTGCCTGCATCCATTTCAGCAGAAGGAATACTAGTAGAATTAACAACATCTTGAGTAAATCTACTTATTATGTAATCCATAAATTACAAAACCTTTCCGATTTTTTCTTTTATTTCATTTATATCTAATAAGTTGTCCAGTGTAACTTTTACTCCAGTTACAACTTGAACTGAATCAGACAAATCTTGACCGCAAACAACTACATCAAAATTATCTGCTGGAGAATATGAATTTAAATTTTTATGTGTTATTTCATAATCATTTAAGTTGTGCCCTAATTCTTCGATAGCCTTTTTTATATTCATTTCTGCTATTAAACTAGAACCTAATCCCATTCCACATACTGTACAAATTTTTTTCTTCATTTTTAATCCTTTTTATTTTTAAATTTCTTTTAATAATTCGTATATTTCATCAACAGTTTTTTTACTTTTTATTTCATCCAATAAATTTGGTCTAGACATAAAAAGTTCTGAAAACTTCATCAATATATTCATATGAGATTCACCATCAATTGCTGATAATGTAAAAAGCAAGAAAACCTTATGTCTGTCTTCTTCTGAAAATTTCACTTGCTTTTCAAATTTTATTAATGATAAACCTACTTCTTTTGCATATGGTCCTGGCGATGCATGAGCCAATGCTACTTGTGGCATAATAATAAAATAAGGACCATGCTTATTTACTGATTCTATAATCTTATCTTCAAGTTCTTGTGTACAAAAATTGTTCGCAGAAAGAAGTTCTACACCCAATTTTATAGCTTCTTTCCAATCTTTTACTTCATCAACTATTTTTATAAGATTTTTTTCCATTAATTTCTTTCCTCCTAATTAAATTTCTCTACATAGATATTATAAAGGTAATTGTTAATATAAAAATTAGATATCTGTATATATAAATATAGTTTTGGATATATTTTATACATAGATATCTAATTTTTAGTTTAATAGTTCATTGATGATATTTTATCTAGCATTTTTTCAATAAAAATACCAAACTCTTTATCTTCATTGAAGTATTTAGAAATTTTACATTCATTTTTAAAAAATCAAATTTGAACCTCATCTAAATCTCTTTTAGTTATTAAGTTTTTATCAATGTAATTTTTTCTAAATAATCTGTTCTCTCTTTTTAATTCATTGAAATCACTATTTGTTAGATGATTTACTTTTTTAAAATGATTTAAAGTTTTTTCATCTCATTCTTTTAAATAAGATAAATTTATGTGTTGTGTATTATGACAATTGTTACATAACAAAAGAATATCTAACAAAATTTGTCTTTTATTTTCATAATCAAAAATTCATAATTCATGACAATGCAAATATTTAAGATTGCTTGTTTTATTTTTATCAAATGTTTTATAACAAAACTCGCATTGATATTTTTTATATTCTCTTATATTTTTTACTATTTCTAGTCAAATATCTTTTT
>JARHZT010000070.1 GCA_029258015.1 Malacoplasma sp.
TTCTTAGGGTTAGGCATTAATCCTCTTGTACCTAAGATTTTACCTAATTACTAAGTTCAGGCATCATTTTAGGAGTAGTAATGATTAAATCGAAATCAATTCATCCTCTAGCAATTTCAGCTATAACTTCTGAATCACCAGCGTGCTCAACACCTAATTCTTTAGCATCTTTTTGAGTTAATCCCTTATCTAAAACAAGTATTCTTTTTTGTTTTCCAAAAAAGTGAGGCAATTGTAATGTACCTCTTAATTGTTGATCTGATTTTGATGTATCTAAATTTAATTTAATAGCTACATCAACAGAAGAAGTAAATTTAGTTTTGCTGTTTTCTTTAGCTAATTTAACAGCTTCGTTTAATGGGAAGAAATCTAATTTATTGAAATTTAATTGATTCTTTTTATTTGTTTTTACAGCAGGCATTATTTTTTACCTCCTTTATGAACAACAGGATCTACACCTTCAATTTTTATTCCCATTTGTTTAGCACTACCAGCAACCATTCTTAATGCTGCTTCTTCATCATTTGCATTTAAATCAACTAATTTAATGTTTGCAATTTCTAATGCTTTTTCTCTTGAGATTGTAGCAACTGTTTCAGTCTTAGGGTTTTTAGCACCACTTTTAATATTTGCTGCTTTTTTCAATAAGAAAGTTACAGGACTAGTTTTAGTTTCAAACTTAAATGATTTATCTTTATAAGCTGTTATCACAGTAGGTATAACTTCACCATTTTTATCTTTTGTTTTATCGTTAAATTGTTTAGTGAATTCACCCATGTTAATACCAATTGATGCTAAAGCAGGACCTGGTTTTGCCTGTCCACCAATTAGATTAACTTTGGCAATTCTTGTAATTCTTGGATCTTTAAAAGCCACAAGCAATACTCCTTGATTTTTTATATTCTCTACGTGGTTTAACGAATTTTATAATTCTTCCACATGCTTTCACGTACCATTAGTACGCAAAAATATTATAATATATAAACTTATTTATTAAAAAGATAAATTTGGATAAAAAAATTGGTATTGTTATACCAATTCATTCTCAAATAATTTAAAATCATAAATTGCATTTTTTTGATTTTCGTTAGCAGATGTAAAAAATGTACCTCAATTAGGACCTTTTGATATCACACCAAGAATATCGTTATTTTCAAAAGAGTATATTTTTATATTGCTAGCACTTTCATTATTAAAAGCACTTAACTTGTCAAAATATCATTTACATCTACTATCATGTGTATATGCTAAATTACATTTTTGTCATCTAGTTCAATCTCACTTAGAAGTATTAAAATATCTTTTATTGTACAAGCAATACATTTCATTTTTATTAAAGTAAATTATTCTACATGTTGTTAAGTCATAAAAAAACATTTTATCTACCGGTAATGAAGATTTAGAGTTCCCAACTTCTGGAACAGGAATGTGACAATTATCATAAAACATTCATGATAATTTTATATCAACTAAATATGTTTCTGATTTTTGTGGAAGCAACAAGTTTGACAATGTTTTATTTTTATCGATATTAATAACAATCTCTTCAAAATCACCATTGTTATTGAAACGGTCTAAAAGATAAATCTTTTTAATCGCTTCGTTTTTCTTTATATGAAAACTATAATTTTTTTTATCTTCGCTGTTTATTCTAAATAAGTAATCGCTATCTTCAAAAGGTTCTAAGTAAAATTTCTGATTTACATCATTTATACAAGCAACATCTAATCTTATTTCGTATACTCCGTGTGTAGAACCAATAAAAGAAGTCAGACAATATGAAACACTATTTTCTTTTCTTTTTAATGTAAATCTATGAAACTCATCATAAATTAGCATTGGACTTTTTTTAACATTGTTTTCTTCACTTAACACACAAACATATCTATCTTTTATTAACTCTCAACTAAATCAGTAATCTAGGTTTGTTTGAGTTGTTTTCAAATTTAAATAAGAAAAAACAGGACTAGTAAATTTATATGGTCCTACATCATATCTATGTTTTAAAGGTTTATTAACCAAAGCTCTATCAATATAAGAATTTCCGAATGATGATTTTATTACATCATCTTTATCTCTATATTTTTGAATTATATTTGTTGTTTTCAATGTTGATGATGTCAGTGATAAAGAAGACTTAACACCCCCAAAAGAATCCATACAAAACATAGTGTCATGTATGCTTATAAATTCATCTTCATTTATAAATTTATATGGTTTTGAATTTGCTGTAGTATTTTTATCTACAAAACCAAAGTTTACTATTTTTTGATTACTTATCTTTGATACAAATTTTAATGATTCATTACTATTAATGACATTATCATTTTTTATTTTAACAACATCTATTTTTCAACAACACTCTATCATTGATGGAGAAATAGGTCCAACAAAAAATCATTCATATTGATGAGAAAAGTTATTATAGTAAAAATCTATCATTTCATTTATTGTTAAATATTCTCCTAAAGCAAAAGTTAATTGTCTTTGCTTAGAATAAAGTAATAAATTATTTAATGTCTTTAAAACGCTATATGCATTATTATTTGCTCTTACCTTATACAAATAATAATTATTTAGGTTATCTATATTATATTCAAGTGATCCTAAAAGTCTTATAGCTGAACTTTTTCTTTCTGATGCAGAGATAAAAAAAGATGACTTTTCTTGATTTATATTTCTATTTAAACCATGACCTGAAATATGATTAAAAAAATTTGTATTTGTCCCTATTGGTTTAAAACCTTTTTGAAAAGCAATATCTGGTGATATTTTTTCCAATCTATAAAGAAATTTAGGTAAATTCAAAGAACTATTATTTATCATTTCCAACACCTTTGTTATCAAACACTTAAACTACAAATAATAATATTATATTAGATAAGAGAAACTAAAATTTTTTTTAAATAGAAACTTTTGTGTTAGTATATTATAGTATTGCGATACACACGGATATGTTGTTGAAATACAAGTAAAAATTATAGGAGAAAAAAATGGCAACAATTGCACAACTAATTAGAAATGACCGTAAAGCAAAGTTTAAAAAGTCAAAATCTCCAGCATTAATGTATACATATAATTCTTTAAAGAAAAAGAGAAGTTACAATCCTTCTCCATTCAAAAGAGGTGTGTGTACCAGAGTTGGAACTATGACTCCAAAAAAACCAAACTCAGCATTACGTAAATATGCAAAGGTTAAACTTACTAATGGATATGAAGTATTAGCTTACATTCCAGGTGAAGGTCATAACTTACAAGAACATAGTGTTGTTTTAATTGAAGGAGGAAGAGTTAAAGACCTTCCTGGGGTTAGATACCACATTGTTAGAGGTACTTTAGATACTTCTGGTGTTGACAAAAGAAGACAACAAAGATCAGGTTATGGTGCTAAGAAACCAAAAGAAAAGAAAGATTAATTTTTTAGGAGATAAAACATGAGAAAAAATCAGGCTAAAAAAAGAGATGTATTACCAGATTCTCGTTACCAATCAAAATTGATAACTAAAGCCATTAACAGTGTTATGTTAGATGGAAAGAAAAACTTGGCACAAAAAATTGTTTACGATTCTTTTAAATTAATTGAAAAGAAAACAAATGAAGATGGTTTTGAAGTATTTAAAAAAGCTTTAGATAATATTATGCCTTCTTTAGAGCTAAGAGTAAAAAGAGTTGCAGGAGCAAACTTTCAAGTACCAACTGCTGTACAAAAAGATAGAAAACAAACATTAGGATTAAGATGATTGATATTGTACGCAAGAAACAGAAATGAAAAATCAATGGTTGAAAAACTAGCTAATGAAATCATAGATGCATCAAAAGGTACTGGTGGTTCATTTAAGAAGAAAGAGGATACTCACAAAATGGCTGAAGCTAATAAAGCTTTTGCTCATTTAATTAGATAAAATAAGGAAAAATATGGCAAGAAAAGTAGGAATAGAAAAATTTAGAAACTTTGGAATCATGGCCCATATCGATGCTGGTAAAACCACAACTTCTGAAAGAATATTATTTCATTCAGGAAGAACTCACAAAATTGGTGAAGTTCATGATGGTGGTGCTACTATGGACTGAATGGAACAAGAAAAAGAAAGAGGTATTACAATTACTTCTGCTGCAACTTATGTTACATGAAATGGTTGCGAATTAAATCTTATTGACACACCAGGTCACGTGGATTTTACAGTTGAGGTTGAAAGATCTCTTAGAGTATTAGATGGTGCTGTAGCAGTATTAGATGCTCAAAATGGTGTTGAACCACAAACTGAAACAGTTTGAAGACAAGCTTCAAAATATAATGTACCTAGAATAGTGTATGTTAACAAAATGGATAAAACTGGTGCTGATTTCAATATGTGTATTGAATCATTAAACGATAGATTAGGTGCTCATGCTGTACCAATTCAATTACCAATAGGTGCTGAATCAAGTTTCAATGCAATTATTAACTTAGTTACAATGGAAACTTATGTATATGATGGTAAAGCAGATGAAAACTTCAAAACTACTGAAGTACCAGCTGATATGTTAGAAGAAGCTAAGCAAGCTAGAACGCATTTAATTGAAGAAGTTGTTAATTTTGATGATGAAATCATGGAAAAATATTTAAACGGTGCTGAATTAACAGTTGATGAAATTAAAAAATGTATAAGAAAAGGTGTTTTAACTGCACAATTCTACCCAGTAATTTGTGGTACTTCATTCAAAAACAAAGGTGTTAAAGCATTATTAGATGCTGTTGTTGATTACTTACCATCTCCAATAGATGTTCCTCCAATCAAAGGATATACAGAATCTGGAGAAGAAATTTTTGTAACAAATGATGACAATAAACCTTTAACTGCATTAGCATTTAAAATTGCAACTGACCCATATGTTGGTAAATTAACTTTTATCCGTGTGTATTCAGGTGTTCTTAAAAAAGGATCATATGTTATCAACACTACTAAAGATATAAAAGAAAGAGTGTCACGTTTAGTTAAGATGCACTCTAACAACAGAGAAGAAATAGATGAAATTTGTGCAGGTGATATTTGTGCAGTTGTTGGTTTAAAAGATACAGGTACTGGAAATACATTAACTATTGAAGGTAACAATATATCATTAGAATCAATGAATTTTGCTGAACCTGTTATTTCATTAGCAGTAGAACCAAAAACAAAAGCTGACCAAGAAAAAATGGGTATTGCATTATCTAAGCTAGCAGAAGAAGATCCAACATTCAAAACATATACAGATGAAGAAACTAATCAAACAATTATTGCTGGTATGGGTGAACTTCACTTAGAAATTATTGTTGATAGATTAAGAAGAGAATTCAAAGTTGATGTTAATGTTGGTGCGCCACAAGTTTCTTATAGAGAAACATTTACTAAAGAAGCTAATGCTGAAGGTAAATACATTAAACAATCAGGTGGTCGTGGTCAATACGGACACGTATTAATTAAATTTGAACCTAATGAAACAAAAGGATTTGAATTTGTAGACAAAATAGTTGGTGGTAAAGTTCCTAAAGAATATATCAAACCAATTAAATCTGGATTAGAAGATGCTATGAAAGCTGGTCCATTAAGTGGATTCCCTATGATAGATGTTAAAGCAACATTATATGATGGTTCATACCACGATGTTGACTCATCTGAAATGGCTTATAAAATTGCAGCTTCAATGGCTTTAAAAGAAGCTTCTAAAACTGCAGGATTAGTATTATTAGAACCTATAATGTCAGTTGAAGTTACAGTTCCAGAACAATATTTTGGAGATACTATGGGAGATATATCTTCTCGTAGAGGAAATATTGAAGGTCAAGAACAAAGAGGAAATACTCAAGTTATAAAAGCTAAAGTTCCTCTAAAAGAAATGTTTGGGTATGCAACAGACCTAAGATCATTTACACAAGGTAGAGGTAATTACATAATGCAATTTAGTCATTATGCTAAAGCACCAAAATCTATTATTGAAGAAGTTGTTGCATCAAGAACAAAAAAATAAGAGAAATATCTATATAAACAACACTTATAATTCTAATTGTTATAAATAATGCATTGTTTAAATGTATAATTTGAATTAAGTGTTAAAGTGCAAAAATTTAAGGAGAATATTATGGCAAAACAAAAGTTTGATAGATCAAAACCCCACGTTAACATTGGTACAATTGGACATATTGACCATGGTAAAACAACATTAACTGCTGCTTTATGTACATACCTTGCTAAAAAAGGTGGAGCTAAAGCAATGAAATATGATGAAATTGATAAAGCGCCTGAAGAAAAAGCTAGAGGTATTACTATTAATACTGCTCACGTTGAATATGAAACAGGAAATAGACACTATGCTCACGTAGACTGTCCAGGTCACGCTGACTACGTTAAAAACATGATTACTGGTGCTGCTCAAATGGATGGTGCTATCTTAGTTGTTGCTGCAACAGATGGTCCAATGCCTCAAACTAGAGAACATATCTTATTAGCTAGACAAGTTGGTGTTCCTAAAATGGTTGTATTTTTAAATAAATGTGACATGATGGATGACGCTGATATGCAAGACTTAGTTGAAGCTGAAGTTAGAGATCTTTTAAGCTCTTACGGTTTCGATGGAGACAACACTCCAGTTATTAGAGGATCAGCTTTAAAAGTTTTAGAAGGTGCTCCAGAATGAGAAGCTAAAATTGATGAATTAATGGAAGCTGTTGATAGCTACATTCCAACTCCAGAAAGAGATGAATCAAAACCTTTCTTATTAGCAGTTGAAGACGTTATGACTATTACAGGTCGTGGTACTGTTGTAACTGGTAGAGTTGAAAGAGGTACATTAAAATTAAATGATGAAGTTGAAATCGTTGGTATTAATGAAACTAAAAAAGCAGTAGTTACTGGTATGGAAATGTTCAGAAAAACATTAGATTCAGTTACTGCTGGTGATAACGCTGGTTTATTATTAAGAGGTATTGATAGAGGACAAGTTGAAAGAGGACAAGTTTTAGCTAAACCTGGTTCAATTAAACCTCATACAGAATTTGAAGCTGAAATCTATGCTCTTAAAAAAGAAGAAGGTGGAAGACATACTCCAGTATTAAATGGATACAGACCACAATTCTACTTCAGAACTACAGACGTTACTGGTGAAATTAAACTTAAACAAGGTGTTGAAATGATTATGCCTGGTGACAACACATCAATTACTGTTAAATTAATTTGTCCTATCGCAGTTGAAGAAGGATCTAAATTCTCAATTCGTGAAGGTGGAAGAACAGTTGGTGCTGGTACAGTAACAAAAATCATTAAATAGTTGAAAACAAAAAAAACAAAAACAGCAATGTTTTTGTTTTTTTATCGCCTATTATACTATATAACAATTGAAAATTAACATTAAATTTCATATAATCAAAACATAATTAGGCGTTAGAGGGTTATATGTATAGAAATAGAAAGAAAATGCTTTTAATTGCTGGAACATCTGTTGTAGTATTGGCCGGTTTTGGTGCAGGTGCATGAGCGATTATTGACTCATCATCAAGAATACCTTCAGACAATGAAATGCTTACTCAAGTTGTAGGTGCTACAACATATGGAGATAGTACTCCTTTAGAATATAATAGAATGTCTGTTTCTGATTGAATGTTTTATAATATGCCAAAATTTGCAGTTCCAATCGAAGAATCAAGCGAAGGAATCACTAGTATAAATTTTTATAAAGCAATAGAGTTTGAAAAAAATAGTGCTGAAGTAATAACTGAAAAAGTTATTAAGTCAGATAAAAATAAAGAAAATTTATTATACACTGTAAAAATTAGTAAAGATATGAGCACTCAAGAAGTTTGAACTAAACCTTCTAGTATCAATAATGACAAAGGAATTAGATTAGTTAAATCTATTATAAAAGATAGAAATATAACTAACGAATATTATTGATCTTCTAATGTTGAAGACATAATATTAACTGGTGATTCAAATCAATTAAATTATTCATTAAATAATGGAAGCTCAATTTTATTTACTAGTGAAAACAACACTTCTACTGCAAGAATAACAGATTTAAGTAACATAAAAACATGAGAAAGAAAAACTGAAGTAAGTAATAACAGAATTCAAGTTGAATTTGGATCAGAAGCATTGACAGGGTCAGAAACTATTTCACAAACTTTTAGTCTTGTTGAACAAAAAAATGGTCAAAAAATGGGTGAAACTGACGTAGAAAAAGGTATTTCTTACTATTCAATAGAATATAAATTAGGAAAAAACCAAAGCATTGATAAAAAAAGTGATTTATTAGACTTGATTAAATTTAATAAAGAAACTTCAAAATCTTACATTAGTACAAATTCTGAGTATTCTATGTCATATATTCCAATTATTTTAAAAAATAATTAAGTTTATAACTTTATAATTAATTTATGAAAAACAACATTAATGTAAAAAAACTATTTGATGAAATATTAGATAAAAAATTTTCTAAAAATATGGTTTCAGGATACGATCCTTTAGAAGTTGATATGTTTTTAGATAATGTTAGAGGTCATTTAGTAACATTACACAATTCAATAAATGAGTTGGATGGAATTATAAGAAATAAAGAAGAAGAAATAAATAAGCTTCAACAAAAACTTGCTACTAAAGAAGAAGTTATTAGAAAACAACAATACACTATAGATGGATATATAAAAGATGGATACCAAAACCAAAGAATAGTTAAAGAAATTGGTGACTTAAGAGCATCTATAAGTGAGTTAAAAGATGGAAAGAATAAACAATAAACTTTATTATGACATCGGAATTGATGTAACTGAACTTAAAAGATTTCAAAATTTGTCTGAAAATTTTATTAAAAGATTTTTGACAACTAAAGAGTACACAGAATATTTAAAATTAGATGATTCTATAAAAACTAAATTTTTAGCATCTAGATGAGTATTAAAAGAAGCGGTTTTTAAAGCAATATCAAAATACAAACCTATACCTTTTGTACAGATTGAATTTGAAAAAGATGAAAAAGGTTTTGTTAAATGTACTAATATACCTAATGTTAAAATTAGCTTAAGCTATTGCAGTGAAAAAGTTTATGGTATAGCAATGGTTATTATTTAAAAAAAGTTTGGAAAAAACTGGAATATTTTAAGAAAAAAATAGGACAAAAAATCTTGTCCTATTTTTTATTATTATTTCATAAATATAAAAAGGAAAAGATATGAATTTAATAGCCATGATAGGCACAATACAGACAATTAAAAAAAACGAGCACGAAGCTAAAATTATATTAAAAGTTGAAAAACCATTTATTGATACTATTGATAGAGAAGATTTTTTTGAAGAAATAGAAGTTAACCTAAATAGTTATGTATTTGACAATGATTTAAAAAATATGAAGATAGGAACTTTAGTTGGTTTTAAGGGAAGAATAAAAAACGAAAACAACTATCTTAAAATAATAGCTGAAAGAGTACAAATATTTTAATCATCCAAAAAAACAACACAAAATAATAAAAGTGTTGTTTTTTTAATTATAATTTTATTTAGTTTTAGGATTAAACAATGGATATAAAAAAATTTATTTTTCAAGTATGACACAAGATAGGGTTTATTTTTTCTTTGCCTGTTCTTTACACAAAAATGAAATCATCAAAAAGAAAATTTAATGATTATGAAAGCAATCCAGAATCATTAACATTAGAAGAAAGATATAGTTATGTTTATAGTGCTGTTTCTCATGCTATTTTTTGTTCTAATACAAAAATAACTATAAAGGGACAAAAAAACATACCAAACAAACCTGTTTTATTTGTTGCAAATCATAAAGCAAATTTAGACGTTTTAGTAGTACTAAAAGCATTTTCTAAATTAACAAGAGAAATGGATATTTTAAATACAACATTTGTATCAAAAAAAGAATTGCAAGAAAAAGTTGATGTATATTATGCTGCAAAACTAATTAATACGATTTTTTTAGATAGAAAAAATCTAAGGGATGCACTTAGAGTAATTAAAGAAGAAAAAGAAATGTTATTAAAAGGTGAACAGTCAATAATGGTGTTTATAGAAGGAACAAGAGTAAAACAAGATTCGTTAGGTGAATTTAAATCAGCTGTTTTAGAACCAGCATATTCAACATATTGTTCAATAGTTCCTGTTGTTATACATGGTACACTAAATGCAGATATAAAAAAAACTAAATATAAAGATGTAACAATTGAATTCCTTCCACCATTAAAATATAAAGAATTTATTAACTACAACAAAGAAACAGTAGCTTTAAAAATAAAAGAAAAAATGGAAAAGAAATATCTTGAAATAAAAGAAAGCAAAACTAAAAAGAAAAAATAATAAAGATATTTAGGTAATTTTATGACCGAAGAAAAAAGCATAAATCTAGAAAATAGTTCAGAGTTCAATGTCCAAATAATGGATTTTGATGGTCCTTTTGAACTTCTTTATAATTTAATTAAAGAAAGAAAAATGGATATAATGAACATTAATCTTTCTGAGTTAATCCAACAATATGTAAATTTTATTAATGAACATTTTACTTCTTTGAAAATAGATGATCTAACAGAATATTTATTAATGTCTACATATTTATTGGAACAAAAATCTAAAAAAATTATTCCAACTATGGATACAGAAGAAAAAGTTGAAAAAGATATCGAAAGAGATAAGTTCATTCAAAGACTTTTAGTTTACAAACAATATCAAAATATTGTTCCAAAATTAATGGAAAAAATGGAAAAAAGACAAAGAATGTTTGAAAGAATTGAAAATGTGGAAGATAATACAGTTTATTTTGATAAACAATCTGAAGCTGAGTTTTTACCTGTAATGGATTTAGACAAAATCTTAAAAGCCATGCAAAAAGTTTACATGAAATTAAACTATAAAGAAAAGGCAAAAAAGAATACTGATAATATAAAAACTATTGAAGTTGACGAAGTTTCTATCGATGATGTTGAAAAAGAAATATTGGCATTTTTAGAACCTCACCCCCATTTATACAAAGTTTCTTTTATGGAATATTTTGACTCTATTCCTGTAGAAAGATTTACAAGACAATATTTTGCAGTTAGTTTTGTTGCTATTTTGGTTTTGGTAAGAAACCAGTTTATTATGTTAGAGCAAAACAATAACAATGAAGAAATTTTTATTGTTAAAATAGATAAAGAGGTAGTTGTGGATGGGTATTAATGTAAAGAGTGTAATTGAAGCTGCATTATTTATTGCTGGCAACAAAGGCATTGAATATGACAAGCTTAAATTAATAACTAGATTAAATAGCAATGATTTTAAAATAGTTATGGAAGAAATGATTTACGAATATGAAAAAGACAATCAAAGAGGAATAATTTTAAAAAAAATAGGAAATAATTTTAAGTTTCTAACAAAACCAGAAATAGGCAAAATCATCTCATCTACTTTTGGAATAAAACAGAAAAGTATATTGAATCAAGGAATGATAGAAACACTTGCTATCATTGCATACAATGAACCATGTATTAAGTCTAAAATACAAGAATTAAGAAAAACTGATCCAACACCTATTTTAGATAAACTAATAGAAATTGGGTTAGTTGAAGCAGCAGGAAGGTCTGAGAGTGTGGGTAAACCATATCTTTATCAAGTAACCCCAAAATTTTATGATTTGTTTGGTCTTGATTCAATAAAAGATTTACCTGAAATAACAATTCCTGATGAAAATATTGAAATATTGGATGAGGATGAAGAAGATGAAAGAGTCAATTTTTTTGACACTAATAGAGAAGAATAGGAGATTATTATGGATATAGGTTTAGTATTAGGGTTATCTCTTGGTATTGGAATACCAGTAGCAATAATTATAGGTATGGTTATAGGATATTATCTTGCTATGAAATATTTTAAAAAACAATTAAATGATAACCCACCTATTACAGAAGAACAAATAAGATCAATGTATAAGCAAATGGGAAGAACTCCAACAGAAAAACAAGTTAAGCAAATAATGGGAACTTTTAAAAAGAACAATAAATAAAATGGCATACTTTATAAAATCATGTGCTTCAAATTTAGATTGACCTAAAGATGATAGAAAAGAAGTTTGCTTTATTGGTAGATCAAATGTTGGTAAATCCTCATTAATAAATGCTTTAGCAAATGAAAAAATAGCTAAAACTTCTAATACTCCAGGTAGAACTCAACTGGCAAATTTTTATGATTTTGATGATTATAGATTAATAGACTTACCTGGTTATGGGTTCGCTAAAGTTAATAAGAGTAAGCACTATGAATTATCTAAAATAATTTCTGAGTATATATATGTTAGAAGTAATCTTATCTGTGTTTACCAAGTGATTGATATATCAGTAATAACAGATTTAGATATTAAGATGTTTGAAACTATTTCAAAAAGATTTGCTAATCATTATGTTATATTGAATAAAATAGATAAGCAAAATAAAAGTTTTTTCAATAATAATATTAAAAAAATATGTGAAAAATTTAATGCAACAGAAGAGAAATTTATTCCAGTAAGTTCTAAAGAAAAAACAAACATTAATATATTGAAAAAAAGTATTTTAGCCATGGTGAAGTAAAATGAAAAATAATATTATAAATTCTAAATATGATCATATATTGTCTGAAGTAGAATCATCAAAAGAAATGTTTGACCTACAATCTTCTTTCAATAAAGAAGCTTTGTTAAAATCAAATATTTTTTCTATTTTATTACCCCCACCAAATGTTACAGGTAAACTTCATATAGGTCATGCATGAAATGTAACGATTCAAGATTGTTTAATAAGATTTAATTTGTTAAACGACAAAAGTGTGTACTGAATTTGTGGGATGGATCATGCTGGTATTGCTACACAAACAAAATATGAAAGTACATTAAAAAATAAAACAGTTTTAAATAATTTAAGTAGAAAAGAAAAAATTAATAATGTTTATAATTGAGCTCAAGAAAATGCAAATAGCATAAGAGAACAATGAAAAAAACTTGGTTTATTTTTAGATTATGAAAATGAATGATTTACATTGCAAGAAAAATCTAATGAAATAGTAAATAATGTGTTTGTAAAACTTTATAATGATAAATTAATATACAAGGCAAAAACTCTTGTTAATTGAGACACAAAATTACAAACAGCTATTTCTAATATAGAAGTTATAAAAAAAGATACAGAAACAAGTTTGTACAACATAAAATACTTCATAGAAAATGAAGATAATGAATTTTTAGTTGTAGCAACAACAAGACCTGAAACAATTTTTGTCGATGAGTGTTTAATAGTAAATCCAGATGATAAGAGATATCAAAAATACCTAAATAAAAATGCTATAAATCCATTAACTGGAAATTTAATTAAAATAATAGCAGATTCATATGTAGATAAAGACTTTGGAACAGGTGTTATGAAATGTACTCCTGCACACGATTTTAATGACTATGAATTAGGAAAAAAATATAACTTAAAAACAATTTCTTGTTTTAATCATGATGGAAAAACAAATGCTTATGCTAAAGGATTTGAAAACTTAAAAATTAATGACTGTAGAGAAAAAGTTATAAAATACTTTAAAGATAACAATCTTTTATATTCAGAAGAAAAAACTATAAGTAATATAGGTTATTCTGAAAGAACAGGTGTTGTTGTTGAACCGATGCTATCAGATCAATGATTTATATCTATGGAAAAATATTCTAAAAAAATTATTGATTACCAAAAAACAGAAAACAAAGTTTTATTCTATCCTGCTAAATTTGAAAAAATGCTAATAAATTGATTGTTAAATATTAATGACTGATGTATATCAAGACAACTTTGATGAGGACATCAAATTCCGGCATGATATAAAAACGATACTAAAGAGATATATGTATCATCAACACCACCTAAAGATATTGAAAACTATACTAGAGATAATGATGTTTTAGATACATGATTTTCTTCAGGATTATGACCAATAATAACGTCAGACTGCTTAAGCAAAAAAACAAATTTATTTCCAACTGATGTTTTAGTAACAGGATTTGACATAATATTTTTTTGAGTATCTAGAATGATGTTTTTTTCATTATACCTTACAGAGAAAATGCCATTTAAAAATGTGTATATAACTGGTTTGATAAGAGATTCATTAAATAGAAAAATGTCAAAATCACTAGGTAATGGTATAGATCCTAATGATGTAGTTGAAAAATATGGAGCAGATGCATTAAGATTATTTTTATTATCTTCTTCTTCTCCAGGTGAAGACCTTTGCTATTCAGAGCAAAAATTAAAATCGTGTTGAGGATATATAAACAAAATTTGAAATTCATTTAGATACATACAAATAAATAGCGAAGGATTTATCTATAACGAAAATTCAAAACCTAATAACTTTAATTCTTTCGATAAATGAATTCTTAATGAATTCCATAACATGGTCTCTGATTATAAAAAGCAATTTAATAAATTTAATTTCTTAGTAGGGATAAAAAAATTAATGGATTTTTCTTGAGACATATTCTGTAACTCGTATATTGAATTAAACAAACATAGAGCAATAGAAAAAGATGAATCTCACTTATGAGTATTAAATTATTTAATAAAGAAGATACTAATTTTATTACACCCTATTTGTCCATTTGTAACAAATAAACTTTATGATTCATTTTCAGAAGAAAATAAAAAAGAATCTATATTGTTTGAAAAAATAACTGAAGATGAATGAAAATTTGAAACCTCTGATGAAATTTCTATAATAATTAAAATAATTAATAGAATAAGAAACTTTTTGCTTGAAAACAAGTTAGATAAAAAAGAAAGAATTTTTATAAACGTAAAGAGAAACGACAAAAATATTATTTTTTCTGAAGAACTTAAAAATATATTAGATAGAGCTAATATAGAAATAGATGTTGAATATTGTTCAGAAAATCCAGACATAGTTGATCAAGATTTTATAATTTATGTAAAAAACAAAAAAAATGATACTGATTCTGAAATAGATAAAGAAAAAATAGAAAAAGAAATTGAAAAGATGAATTTTGAGATAAACAGATGTGAATCAATGTTAAACAATCAGAATTTTATAAATAAAGCTCCAAAGAAAAAAATTGATGAAGAAAAAGCTAAAAAAGAAAAATATGAGTCCCAACTAAAAACACTTTTGCAATTATTAAATAAGTAACCATTAGGTTACTTTTTTTAATGTAACAAAAAACATTATTATCGCGTTTATTTACATAGGAATATATGAATAGGAAAATGTTAAGTTTATCAATGCTTTTTTTAAGCATTTGTTTTTATAATAAAAATAATTTTATTTCTATATTCCTTTTTTTTATAAATTTAACATACAAAAGTTGAGCAAAATTTTCTAGGATTTGAATAGCTTTAGAATATTTAATATCAATTTTATTTTTAGTTTTTGTATCATTTATCCCAAGAATACAAGAGTTTAATACAATAACAAATGTTATAGATAAACTAACAACATTTGATTTAAGGAACCAAGCAATCAAGTATATTCATCAAATACACAGTATTGAAAGTGCTTCCTTCATCGAACTCATAATATTTAGCAATAAAAATAAAGAAAATATTGATATTTATAAAAGCCTTTCTAAACTATCGCTTGTTCATATGATAGTAATTGGTGGATTCCACATAAATTTGATATGCTTTTTTTTAAAAAAAATCCCCAAAATTGGTGATTATTTAACGGTTATTGTTTCTTTTTTTATAGCATATTTAAATAATTTTTCCCCCGCAATACTAAGAGCTAGTTTGGTTTATTTTTATTCATTATTTAAACATACAAGATCTTCTAGATATTCATTATCCATAATTACTATGCTTATAATTTTTGAAAATAGTTACAACAACATTGGATTATGATTAAGTTTTTTAGCTATAAGAGGATTAAATATATCAAACTATTTTTATATAAAAAACAAATGTTTTTCTTCTATATTTGCAACAGTTTGAGTTTACTTATATATAACACCAATTATTTCAATATTTAACAAAGAAACATCTATTTTAGGTATTTTTATATCAACAATCTTTGTTCCTATATTTTCTATTATTTTTGCTGCATCTATGTTTCTTTCTTGAATTCCAGATACACAAATATTATTTTTGTTTTTGAGACATAGTTTAATGTTTATGGCAGAGAATTTTGCTATCGCAAACATTTTAATGCCAATAACTATTTATAAGAATCTTTGATTTTTTTTAATCCACTATTTTAACTTAGAAATAATTGCTATATTTTTGTATTACAGAAGGGAAAGGAATTGAGAAAATTTAAAGTTAAAAAAATTTGAAAAAATATAATATTTTTAATATTAATCCCATTCACTATATTATTTACACAACCAACGTTTGTTAAATTTGAACCATACAAAGAAGAAATCCGTTCGAATAAAAACATGAATAGTTTAATTTTTAATGATGAAAAGACGACAGGATTTGACCAATTAAAAATACAAAACTTTAGTATGGATGAAACATATGATTTATATGTTAATGAAAATAATTTTAAAACAATATCAAAAAAATTCTTTGATTTTGTATTTAAAAATAATTCAGAGTTTTATTATGATTCATTTAGTAAATTATCTAAAATAAACAGAATTTATGAAAATAAATATTGAATCCATATATTTAATGGTTTTAAAGAAATAGATGAAAATACAACATTGATGAAATTAACTTATGAAATAAGATATGGGACAAAACATTATGTAATCATAAGAGATTGAAATTATATGAATTCTTTGCAAATGTTAAAGACAAGTAATTATTATTTTCCATCTTTTGTGTTGAAAATAGAATATGGACACAAATGAGAAAGTGCATCTATAGGAGAATCAAACATAACCAAACCAGTTGAATTTAAAACAGTAGACTATAATGATCCAATAATAAACCAAAGTTGATATACATCGTATGATATATTAGGGTATGAAAACGTTACTTTCTCTTTTAAAAATGTTAGATTTCATATTGTGCATAAAACCATAATTAGCAAAAACTTAGATAAAAACACTTTAAATCTTAGAGAAGAAGACATAAAACCCTACTTTAAAATAAATAACATTTATCCATCAAAAATAGAACATAGAATTGAAGAAAATAAATTAAATAAACTAAAACTAACATTAACAAATATAAAATATGAAATAAAAACAAAAAATCAATCATTAAGTTTTGAATATTTTGGAGAGTTAATATACATTTTCTCTTATAAATATATTTCTATAAATGAAAAGTTAGTTACAGAAAAATTAAATTTGTTATCCATAAACAAAGACACTATTTTGAACGACTTATTTATTGATAAAGATATTTTGAATTTAATAAAAGATGTTGAGATAGAAAAAGATTTTTATAGAAATTCAGCTAGACTTTCTATTTTATTTAATGAACTATATATAAAAGAATTAATTTTTTTTCCCATAATAAAGGATGATTTTTGTAATAAAGACATCATTATAGATTTCTCATCAAATGGATACAATATTAAAAAATCACATGAAACAACAAAAAAGAAATTACTAGAAAACTTTAATCTAGAGAAAGATTTGCATTTTTACTTTGAAAATAAAAAAGGAGAGATTTTTATAGAAGAGTATAAAGTTATTAAAAACTCAATAAACTCTATTGAATTAGAACTATCATTAAAAATTTCTATTGGAAATGAAAAAGAAGTAATAAACTATAAAACTTTGATAAATGATTTTTTATATTATGATTTTTCAAACATAGAAAGATACATAAATGATAACTTTTATGACTCATCCAATATTTTTGCTACAGATAAGTTTATTGATTTTATTAATGTTGGAAATAATTGAATTAATTTTGGTATTAAATCAGACATGTTAGATGTAAAGGTTTCTAATTTAGAAATAAGAGATGGACACATATTTTTAGAATATGAACTTTTAAATATAGACAAGGAGATATTAAAAAAAGAGCACATAGAGATTCAACAAAAAGAACCATCATTTAATGAACAAGTAGATGAAGATGAAAATAACGAAGACCGTAATGATCAAGAAAAAAATCTAGAATATAAGTGATTGTATATATTAGTTATTTTTCCTGTACTTTTTATTTTTTTTGGTTTAATTAAATTAGTTAAAAAAATAAAAAATGATAAAAATAATTAATAGTGAAGATTTTGGGTTGATAGAAGATCAACTTGCACAAGAAACATATGATGATCTTATTGAATTAAAAAAAGATGAATATGATTCAATAATTTTATCAATAGGTCAAATGAATATTTTTTCTTATAATGATTCAAAAAAAATATATTGTATTAAGGATATGGATAAGATATTTTCCTCAAAAATAGATAAAAAAATTGAATCATTTTTACAACACTTTATAGAATTAGAAATTGATGCAATTTTTATTTCTGAAATTAAAACTGTTCATAAAAGTTTTGAAGAATTATTTAATAAGAACATAATAAGTATAAAAAAATTGAATAGACTTACAATCAAACAGTATATAAAAAAGATATCTAAAGATTTAAACCTAAAAAATGAAATAGTCGATTTTTTAGCTAATAAACTTCCATTAAATTCATTAAATATAAAATCAGAAATCAATAAAATTTCTTTATTGAAAAACAACGATATAAACATTGAATCAATAAGTAAATTAATAAATCAAGACAATAATGAAAATGTATTTAATTTGATTAACTATTTTTTAGAAAAGAATACTGAAAAAGTTATATACATGATAAATTATTTTGAATTAATAAAAGTAGATTTTTTTGAAATTTTTAATATCATGATTTCTCAAATTTTTAGTTTAAAACTTTACTTAATACATTATGAAAAATATAATGATATTAATAAAATGTTGTCAGATTTTAATTTGCAACTTTTTCAAATAAAGGATCAAATAAAAATCATAAAAAATAGAAATTTATCATTCATAAACAAACTATTGAATGATTTGTTGACATTAAATGTAAATTTTATGAATAATAAAAAAAATTTAGAAATTGAATTAAAATTATTATTAATTAATGGAGATGAGTATGGATTATAAAGATTTACAAATAATTTACAATCAAAACTCAAAAAATCTAGAATTATTATTGAACAACAATAGTTTTATATTGCTATGTAAAGAAAATAGTTCTCTTTCTAGTGTTGTTTTAAATCAAATTTCTATTATAAATTATTTAGAAACAGAAATGATGAATGCTAATAATGAGGATTTCGATAAAAATAAGGAGTTAGGTAATTTTCAAAAGAGTGATTTCTTATTTAAAATATATAAAGAAAAAATAAATAATGTTGAATCTTTAAAAAAACAAAATTTTAAAAAGATGGAAGAAATAAAAGATGCATTGAACTATTTAGAAATATTCTTAAGAAACACATATAAAAAAGACATAAATTCATTTTTATACCAAAATTCTGGAACAAAAACATCTACTACAGAAAAAGTAAAAGCAGAAAAAATGAATTCAAATACATATTCAAACAACACAACTGGGAATAATTTTTTTAATCAAAACCCATTTGGTGCAGGATTCAACCAATCTTCAGATGACTTAGGTTCATATAAAGAAAGTTATATTTATTCAGCAGCTCAACAAAAATTAAACAAAGATATATTAACAGGTACATTTTATAAATATAAAACAAAACCTAAATCCATAATATTGATGAAAAAAATAATAGGATCATTGTTTACTATTATAGCTTTAATTGGAATAATATCTGTTATTTTGACTTGATTATATAGAGATTTAAAAATTCCAAATCCAAATAATAAAAACGAACAAGTTGAGTTGTATGCAAGCACATCACTAACATTCGAAACTATAAATACAATGTTTTATACCGCCATCTATGTGTGGGTCATAAAAAAATTATTTCAGAATGAAAAAAATGAAAATTTTAAATATACATTACCAAAAATGTTGCTAGTTATGTTCACAATACTTTTTTCTCTTCAATTGATATATTCGATTAATTTCTTTGCAAGATTTGGTTTTAATTTAATAAATGAAATGAAAAACATACCAACTAATGAGGCATGAAAAATATCAACTTATCAAGCCAATGTTTATTTAATGATAATACAAAGTTGTACGTCATTTATTATTATCATATCTGTAGCAATAGCATTGTATTTATCACCAAAAATTGATTTAGAAAGAATAAATGAAAAACTTAGACAATATTCTGAAGAAATAAGAGCTCAAATATAAAAATGATTAATAATATTCAAGCAAAAAAAAGAAACTTATTTATAAGTTTCTTTTTCCCATTATATCCTATTAAAGTTTTTCAAAATACAGCATCAATTTTAATATTGTCTATACTTATATCACTTAGAATTATTCTTCAGTTTTTTACAATACACATTCCAATACTAAGTTTTTCTATATCGATTTCATGAACTCCATTAATGATTATTGGATGAATATATGGTCCCGTTTTTGGGATAATTTCAGGAATTATAACAGATACTATATCGTTTCTTATCAAACCAGCAGTTTGGTTTTGGATGTTTGCAATACAAGAACCATTAGTTGGCTTTTTTGCAGGAGTATTTGGATTTATTTATAGAGAAAGAAAAGAAAGAAATACAAATAGCAAGATAGATTTTTGGTTATTACAAGCATTCTTATTAGTATTTTTTGTCATAACATGTATAGGTTTGATTTATTTTAATGAAAACTTTTCATATGAAGGGAAGTTAAGCAATCTAGAATACTTCATTGTAAATAATATGAAATGAATTGTTATAGTTTCATTTTCTTTTTTCTTAATAGCAACAGAATTAACAATTTGAATAATTATGAAAAAACAAAAAGAAAAAGGAAGAATAGTTTATTGAATTATTTGTATGACGTGCTTCATGTCTATCTTCTTTTCTTTTTTTATGGGTACAATTTCAGCAAATGAATATTATAAATATTTACACGGAAGAGATTCACCAAACTTTGTAAAATATGGAATTATGTTTTATTTGATACCAAGAACAATTAAAGAGTCATTTAAAGCACCAGTTCAAATGATTTTTCTTCTTTTAATAATCCCAATAGCTAACGAAGCAACAAGACAAATACTAAAAAACACACAACTACAATGAAAAAACAAGGCTTCATAGCCTTGTTTTTTATTAGAGTGTTAACAATTGTTGAAGAAATCTATTTCTTTGCTTTTTTAGTAGCAACTTTTTTAGTACCCTTTTTTGCAGTAGATGTAGATGTTTTTCTAACTGTTTTTTTAACAGTTTTTTCTTCTGCTGCACTAGCTTTTTTTACAAAAATAGATAATCTACTTTTTAATCTATCAGCTTTATTTTGTTTAATAATGCCTTTTGATAGTGCTGAATCAATATAAGAGAAAGCTATAGCTAAATCTTTTTGATCTTTTGATTTTTGAGCTTTCTTTATGAATGTTTTCATAGTAGAAAGTTGTGAATGTACTAAAAGGTTTCTTTCTTTACTTTGTAAATTTCTTTTGATATTTGACTGTATATTTGCCATATTTTGCCTCTAAATATATTAACACTATATAATATAATAAAATATAAAGTAAAATTTTATATATTTTTTTAAGTATTGGAAGAAAAATGGAAAGTTTATATTCGTTGTTAATAATAATTTTACCTATCGGCTTATTGCTGTGATGGATGAAGAAAAAAAAGGATGGAACATCTGGTGTTGGTCAAATCAAAAAAAGACATGAAGGTGATGAAGTTTGAAAAACAATCAAAGACTTTTTGAAGTCTAATGATGAAAAAGGAAAAGAAATTGTTGAATCATATGTTGCTAAAAGACCTGATCCCTTTGCTATAAACAAATCTTTACCAAAAGAAGAACAAAAAAAACAAAAGATAGAAATAGAGAAATTAAAAAAAGAAGAAAAAGAAAAAAAACTTAAGTTAAAAAAAGAGGGAAAAAAATACATTAAAGACAAACCAAGAGAATTGTATGTTGTTTTATTTGTTACAAGAAACCCAAAAACTAAAGTTGAAGATAAAGCAAGAGCTATTGAATGTGAAGTTAAAAATGTAAGAAGACAAGGATCTACATCTAAAAAAGATTTTGAAAAAAAGATAATAATTTTAGGTGAAAGAAACTATGAAAAAGAAAGTGAATGAATTTTACCTATTAAGAATGCTGAAGAAATAAAAATAAAAAAAGAATACGAAAAACAGCAAAAAAGAAAAAAGAATAACCCAATAAATATTATTAAAAATAAAAGAAAAGAAAGCATAGAAAAAGATCCAGTAAAATTAGAAAAATACAATAAAAAGATGAAACTAAAAAAACAAAAAAAATTAGAAAAAGAAATTAGGGAAAAAGCAAAATGAGACAAGAAGGAGAAAGTTGCAAAAGTAAAAAAATAGTATTTATGGGGACACCAGAAATATCAACTTTTGCACTAAAAGCACTTATAGATAAAGGATATGATATAGTAGCAATAGTAACTCAACCAGACAAACCTTCTGGAAGAAAGAAAACTGTTGTATTTTCTGATGTAAAAAAATTCGCTATTGAAAAAAACATTACTTATTATCAACCAGAAAAAATTTCACTAATTAAAGATGAGTTAACAAAACTAAACCCATATGCATTTATCACATGTGCATATGGTCAGTTTATACCAGATAGCATATTGTCTATTCCTACATTTGGTTGTGTAAATGTTCATGCATCGTTATTACCTAAATACAGAGGCGGCGCTCCAATTCATTGAGCAATAATTAATGGCGAGACAGAAACAGGTATAACATTAATGCAAACAATCAAACAAATGGATGCAGGTTTAATGTACTCTGATAGAAAAATAAAAATAGATGATAGCGACACAACAACAACGTTGTTTAAAAAAATGAATAAGTTAGTTTATGAAATTGTATTTGAAGACATAGAGAAAATATTAAATAAAGATATTGTTGGCATTCCACAAGATGAATCAAAAGTATCCTATGCTTTTAACATAAAAAAAGAACAAGAAAAAGTAGATTTTAACAAACCATCATTAGTTATTAGAAATTTGATTAGAGGACTTTCGGATCAACCAGGTGCTTATTGTTTATTAAATGATAAGAAAATAAAAATATTCAACATAGATATATTGGATGAAGTTTCTAAGGGTAACCCTGGAACAATAATTGATGCAAACAAAAAAGGATTAATAGTATCTACAACAGATAAAAACATACTTATTAAAGAAATTCAGCTTGAAGGGAAAAAAAGAATGTTTTTTAAAGATATTTTAAATGGAAATCACCCCTTCTTAAAAGGACAGATATTAAATTAACAAATATAAAAAAAGATAATTTAGGTGTATTATGGACAAAAAAAACATTAGAAATTTTAGTATTATAGCTCATATTGATCATGGAAAATCAACACTATCAGATAGAATTATTGAATTCACAAATACTCTTTCTAAAAGAGAAATGAAAAATCAAATTTTAGATTCTATGGATATAGAAAGAGAAAGAGGGATAACAATAAAATTAAATGCTGTCCAAATAAAATACATATCTAAAAATAATGTAGAATACTATTTTCACTTAATAGATACACCAGGTCATGTTGATTTCACATATGAAGTTTCAAGAAGTTTAGCTGCATGTGAAGGAGCTTTATTGGTTGTTGATGCAACTCAAGGTGTTGAGGCACAAACACTATCAAACGTTTATTTGGCATTGGAAAACAACTTGGAAATAATACCAGTTATAAATAAAATTGACTTGCCTTCTGCAGATGTTGATAGAGTAAAAAATCAGATTGAAGAAATAATTGGGTTAGATTGCAGTGATGCACCATTAGTTTCTGCAAAAACAGGTTTGAATATAGACAAAATTATGGAGGCAATTATAACAAAAATTCCTCCCCCATCAGACTCTTGTGATGACAAACCACTTCAAGCATTAATATTCGATTCATATTATGATGCATATAAAGGTGCTGTTTGTTTAATAAGAATAAAAAACGGAAAAATAAAAATTGGTGACAAAATTCAATTCATGTCTAACAAAGAATCTTTTATAGTAACTGCCCTTGGTGTTAATACTCCAAAAATTGTAAATAAAAATGAGCTTGTGTCTGGTGAAGTAGGATGAGTAGCTGCTTCAATTAAAGATATTAAATCAATTAATGTTGGGGACACAATAACTTTACATGACAACCCTGCTGAAACGTCACTACCTGGTTATAAAAAAATATTACCAATGGTTTATTGTGGTTTATATCCTATTGATAGTACTCAATATGAACTATTCAAAGAAGCATTAGAAAAAATATGTTTATCTGATTCTTCTTTAACATATGAATATGAAACATCACAAGCCTTAGGATTTGGTATAAGATGTGGTTTTTTAGGTTTATTACATATGGATGTAATAAGGGAAAGACTTGAAAGAGAATTTAATATTTTACTAATAACAACAACACCTTCTGTTGTTTATAAAATCATAATGAATGATAATAAGATTTTGGAGATTGATTCAGCTGCAAAACTTCCAGATAAAACATATTACAAAGAGATACATGAACCATTTGTTTTAGCAAAAATAATAGTGCCACAAGATTATTTAGGTAATGTTATGGAACTATGCCAAAACTATCGTGGAGAGTACATAGATTTAGAAAATATTGATTTAACAAGAAGAAAAGTAGTGTATTCAATGCCTTTAGCAGAAATTATGTATAGTTTTTTTGATAAATTGAAATCATGTTCTAAAGGATATGCTACACTTGATTATGAAATAACAGATTATAGAAAACAAGATTTAGTAAAAGTGGATATATTACTTAATGGTAACAAAGTAGATGCTTTGTCTACTATAATGCATAGAGATTTTGCTTCTGAAAGATCAAGAAAGGTTTGCCTAAAACTAAAAGAACACATTCCAAAACATCAGTTTGAAGTACCAATTCAAGCAGCAATTGGTGGCAAGATAATTGCTAGAGAAACAGTTCAAGCTATGAGAAAAAATGTATTGGCAAAATGTTATGGTGGTGACATCACTAGAAAGAAAAAACTTTTAGAGCAACAAAAAGAAGGAAAGAAGAGATTGAAAGCAATAGGTAATGTATCAATTCCGCATGATACTTTTGTTAAAATACTTTCTGAAGATTAGCAAACTTTAATTATAACTTAAAATATTAAAAAAATTTAATGTTTTTAATAATTTGAATTGTTTTTTCCGATTATTAAAGTTATAATAAAAAATGTATTTGCGATTTTTATACAAAAAAAGCAACAAAAAGGATATAGAATATGGCAGACGAAAAAGAATTAGACCAAAGAGATGAAGAAGTCGCTGTAGAAGAGACAAAACCAACAGGGAATAAAGCTTCATTAGATGAGTCGCTTGATTTTGAATATGATAGTGATGAATTTAAGAAAAACTTGGATTTATACTCAAAAATTATTAACAAAAGTGATGATATAGTAGCAACTATATATAAATTCATAAATAAGACGTTAGATCCACCAGCAAAAGCTGAAATTGATTTATATAGAAAATCAATTATCATGGCTATGAAGAAAGGTAACCACAAGAAGTATGGATACCTTTACAAGGTTATAGCAAAAAACATCTATGACTATAAAGAATATGTTAAAGATGAAAACCAAAAAGCTAATAATCAAATAATAATAAATCCAAACATTTTTGCAATTTCTTGAAATGATTTACAAGCAAATATACGTGATAAATTAAGAAACTCTGATTCTGAAATGCTTTCACCAGAAAATTTAGAAAAAGCATACAAAACTGAGTTGGATAAAGTTAAAAAACTTTACAGCAAATTAAGAGATATGCAAGAAAATGGTGTTGAAATACCTGCAGAAACTCTTGATATAACAAGAAGCACTATGTTGAAATTAACAGATTTAGTTAACATTTTTATGTTAGAAAATTTTGATGAATTACAACCAATGATGCAAGAAATACAAGTTTTTGAAAAACACAAAGTATTTACTGAAAATGGTGAATGTTCAATCTTTATAGATGCAAACTATAAAAATATAACAAACCTAGCTCCACCTAGAAAAGAAAGTGACGCAGCTACTAAAAAATATGTTGATGAACAAATAGAAAAGATTATGATGCAATTAAATGCACTTAAATAATTTGATGGAAGGATAAAATATGCAAAACAATAAAATAAATTTGACTGCACAAGAACTTGAAAGAATCAAACTTGATGCTGAAGATACAAAACAAAAAGTTTTTAACGTTATTACAAAACTTACGCAAAATTTAGTTGAAAGAGAAGAAGTTCTAAAACTATCTTTTCTTTGTGCAATGGCAGGTGAATCTATTTTCATGCTAGGTCCTCCAGGTATTGCAAAATCTCTTGTTTCTAGAAAAATTACAGATCTTTTCATTAATGCAACATCTTTTGAAGTCTTGATGAATAGATATAGTACGCCTGATGAAATATTTGGTCCTATTGATATTACTGAATTGAAAAAAGGGAAATATCTAAGAAAAACTGAAGGTTACTTACCAAGTTGTGAAATTGGGTTCTTAGATGAAATTTGAAAAGCTTCATCTTCTATTCAAAATGCTTTATTGATGATTATCAACGAAAAAATATTCATTAATGACGGAAGACCTACACGTGTTCCTTTAGCGCTGTTAATTGCTGCATCAAATGAGTTACCTGAAAGAAACAAAGGTCTAGAAGCCTTATGAGACCGTTTCATTATTAGAATGGATATGAAACCTATTCAAGATGAAGAAAAATTCTTAGATTTATTTACTAATCCAGTAAACATTTTAGATGAACAAGAATTATTAGATTCAGATAAGTTTGAATTATCTGCTTTACAAAAAGTAGCTAAAAATACTCAATATGTTGAAATTCCAAAAAACATTAAGAGATATGTTTCACTTTTAAGAAAGAAAATTAATGCATTTAATGATAAGGTAAGAGAAACTGAAGCTAATCCTAATGACTTTGATCTAATCTATGTTTCAGACCGTAAATGAAAAAAAATTGGTGCATTATTGAGAACTTCTGCATACCTTAATGGTAGATTATACGTGGATGTAACTGATTGTTTTATATTACAAAATGTTATATGAAACAACACAACCCAAATTGCTGAAATAGAAAAAATGATTAATGATTGTGCTGCATCAATTGAATATGGTATTGATGGTAGATATGCATATGCTGTTGAATCATTTAACAGAATTAGAGAAACAATTATTGATAACATAGCAGTTCATGAGAAAAAAGCTAATGTAATCATAAAATCATACCGTAATAAACAAGGTGTTTACTACTACTTCATGGATGGTGAAAAGAACAAATACTTCTTTAAAAAAGATGATATTGACAACATTCCTAAAAATGAAAACTTTGAAGTTATGGATTGAATGATTAACTACTGTACAGCTGATGAATTCAAAACTAGTGTTGCTCCAACAAGAAGAGCATTAATTAAATATGATGGAACAAACTTCTTTGTTTACAAAGATGCTGATGAAAACGGTGAAAAAATTAAAATCTATACAAACTTTGAAGAAAAAGAAGTTGATCACTATAGATTAGTAAGACCTACTGTTGACTTCATTAAAGATATTAAAAATACAGCTACAGCATTAATTAACAGAATTAACCTAGATATTGATGGTTTAAAAATTCTTAGAGAGAAGAAATTTGAAGGTGTAACAGCTAACAATATCTTTGTTGAAAAGAAAGATTTAGGATTCTTGAAAAATGCTATTGAAGATTCAATTGAAAAACTTGAAGATATAGTAGATAAAACAAAAGATATGTTTGTTTACATCAAACTTATCAACTATGGATTTACAACTAAAGATAAAGACAAAATTTTACCAAGTTTGATTTTAAAATAGAAAAATTTAATTACTAACATTAATAGGGAAAAATAAAGGTATATATTATGGATATAAGTCATGAAATATTAGAATTAATTCGTAAAAGTCAGACAACTGTTATGAAGTTATATAACTTTGTTAATGGTGACGATGCAATACCTTCTCCTGAAGAATTTAAAAAATTTAAAGATGGATTAATAGTATCCATTAAGAAAAAAAGAGAAAATGCACTTCAACTATTCCCTATAATTAAATATTTTGAAAACAAAAGAATGACAGACATAGACTATGAATATGACAAAGTTTTATTCACAGTTAAAGAAGATGAAAAAATAGCTATAGCATCACCTATTGAAGTGTTAGAAGAAAAACCTCAAAAAGGTGAATATGATTTAAAAGTATTGTGAGATCTTAGTAATTTAGATGAAAGAGAAACAATGCTATTTAAAGCAGCAGAAAACTACTTTAGTTTGATTCAAAATGATGAAGGGTTAAAACGTTTTGTTAAACACATAGGGACACATACTAATACCAACTGAGAACTTCTTTTTGAAGAAAAAGAATTATTCATGGAAAATGTACCCCAAGAAGTATTTGCCCTATACCAATCTGGTGACTTAAATAATTTGCTACCAATTGAAATAATGCAACTTGATGATGAAGATTTAGAAACAGTGTTTTTAAAGAACTTTATTGAAACTAAATTGCTAACATACCAATTATGAGGTATTGAAAGAGAAATGCAAGAAGAATGGGTTATTAGAAACCAAGATATGGGTGAAAAAGGACCTTTATTCATATGTTTAGACACATCAGGTTCAATGAGAGGTCTAACTGAAGTTATTGCTAAAGCAATAACTATGATGGTAGTAGATCAACTTGAAAATTTTGGAAAAAATATAGTTTTTGTACCATTTTCAACAAATGCAAGAATGATGGATTTATACGGTGTATCTCATAAACTTAAACTTACTAAAATGCAATTAAAGAAATCATATTATGGTGGTACTTGTATTAACAAATTAATAAGTTTAATTGACCAAACGATAACTCAAAAAAAATATGAGAAAACTAATGTATTGATAATTTCAGATTTTGTTTTCAAGAATTTATCTAAACAAACAATTGAAAAAATTGAAAAAATTAAATCTAAATCTCACAAGTTTCATGCATTGAATATTTCTGAAAAGAAATTTAATAATAAGATTTACAATCTTTTTAACTCTGTTTGATCATATACATTTAATTGAAGAGGTATGTTTGAAAACAATGAGGAAGAACTTTTACAAGAACTTTCAACAAATTCAAACACATCATCTGAGTTCTATCAAGGTATACAGTCATTTGGGATTATAAAGAAATTAATGGACAAAGATTTTGTACCTTTACCTGAAGAACATGAAGAAACAGAAAAAGAAAATTTTGAAGAAAAAGATTTAACTCTTGATGAGATAGAAGAATTATTAGAATAAACTCTCGTGTGAGAGTTTTTTTATTTTTTATAAATAATCTTAATTTTTTTTATAATAATATATTGATAGTAGAGGTCATTATGGAATCATTAAATAACAAAACAAAAATTATAATAGTGACAGGTGGTGTTTTTTCTAGTTTAGGAAAAGGTGTTGCTTCATCAAGTGTTGGTGCTATGTTAAAAACTTACAATTTCAATGTAATGATAATGAAATTTGATCCTTATTTAAACGTTGATGCTGGGACAATGTCACCAGAACAACATGGGGAAGTTTTTGTAACATATGATGGTAATGAGACAGATTTAGATATAGGTAACTATGAAAGATTTTTAAATATAAACTTACCTAAAGAATCAAATGTTACTGCTGGAAAAATATACTATGAAACTATTTTAAAAGAACGTAATGGTAATTATTTAGGATTAACTATTCAAGTTATCCCTCATATTACAACAGCAATAAATGAGAAAATTATTCAATTGTCTAATAAATACTCTCCAGATTTCTTAATTATAGAAGTGGGTGGTACTGTTGGTGATATTGAATCAATTCCGTTTTTAGAAGCTATAAGACAACTATATGCTAACAATAAGAGTCAAGTTATGTTTATTCACACAGTTCCATTAATAGAATTGTTGACTAGTAATGAAGAAAAAACAAAACCTCTACAACATTCTGTTAAAGAATTAATGTCATATGGTATTTTTCCAAATTTATTGTTTTTAAGATCAAAAGGCACAATAAACGAGAGAACAAAACAAAAAATATGTTTAACTACAGGAATAGAAGTTGAGAATTTAATATCTCTTTCAAACTTAAAACATGTTTATTTATTACCTGAAGTTCTAAGAGAGCAAAATTTACACAATATTATTTTTCAATATTTTAAAATGCCTACTATGAATAAAACTTGTTCATCTGAGTGAGACAACTTTGTAAAATGTGTAAAAGAAGAAAAACCATACTCTTCTAATATAGCTATAGTTGGTAAATATACAGAAACATCTGATGCATATTTGTCTGTTATTGAAAGTTTAAAAATTGCTGCATTTTATTCTAATACAGATATAAAAATTGAACTAATAGACTCTGAAACAATCAATAAATCAAATGTAGAAGACTTAAAAAAATTTGATGGAATATTAGTCCCTGGTGGTTTTGGTTCAAGAGGGATAGAAGGGAAATTGTTTGCTATAGAATTAGCTAGAACAAACAACATACCATATTTAGGA
>JARHZT010000057.1 GCA_029258015.1 Malacoplasma sp.
TATTCCTTCTCTAGAAGTTTCATCTCTTAAATCTGATATACCTTCTAAAGTTTCTGATTTAACTAAATCAACAATCTTTTCTACTAAACTTGCTTTATTTACTAAATAAGGAATTTCATTGACAATTATTTGTGATTTGCCATTATCATTTCTTATAATTTCTGCTTTTGATCTAACAGTAACAGATCCTTTCCCTTTTTCAAAGTAAGAATCTATTCCATCTGTACCAACTATTTCTGCTTTTGTTGGGAAGTCAGGACCTTTTAAAACTGTTTTTATTTCATCAATTGTTATATCTTTGTTTTTTGCTAATAACAATATTGCATCAATTATTTCAGATATGTTGTGCGGAGGAATGTTTGTAGCCATACCAACAGCAATACCTGAAGAACCGTTTGCTAATAAATTTGGAAATAAACCTGGAAGAACACTTGGTTCTTGTTCACTACCATCATAGTTTTCAACAAAGTCTACAGTATTTTTATCAATACCTTTCAACATTTCACTAGTAACTTTTGCAAGTCTTGCTTCTGTATAACGCATAGCAGCTGCTGAGTCACCATCGATTGAACCAAAGTTACCGTGTCCATCAATTAACATGTATCTCATTGAAAAGTCTTGCGCCATTCTAACCATTGTTTCATAAGCAGCAGCATCACCGTGTGGGTGGTACTTACCAATAACTTCCCCAACTAGTCTTGCTGATTTCTTATATGGTTTATCATGAGTCATACCCATGTTATATGCAGCATAAATAACTCTTCTATGAACTGGTTTAAAACCATCTCTTACATCTGGTATAGCTCTTGCTACAATAACAGACATAGCATATTCCATAAATGAGTTTTCAAGTTCTTTGGAAATAGAATGTTCGACAACTTTTGTTTTCTTAAGTGTGTCTTTTATTTTTTCAACATTTATATTTGAAGACATTTATTACACCTTTTGATTACCTTTATATATCCAAATTTTTTACATATTTTGCGTTTTCTTCAATAAACTCTCTTCTTGGTGCTACCTCATCACCCATTAATAATGAAAATGTTTTGTCTGCTTTTATTGCATCTTCAACATTAACTTTTAATAATGACCTATTTTTAGGATCCATTGTTGTTTCTCAAAGTTGATCAGGATTCATTTCACCTAACCCTTTATATCTTTGAATTGTATATTTATTTTTTCCCGCTTCTTTTTTAAATTCTTCTAATGTGTTTTCATCATATGCATACTTAAATGATTTACCCATAGAGAATTTATATAATGGTGGTTGTGCTATATATATGTTTCCATTTTCTAATAGCGGGAACATATATCTAAAAATGAATGTTAATAAAAGAATTCTAATATGTGCACCATCGACATCAGCATCTGTCATTAATATGATTTTGTTGTATCTTAATTTTTCTAAATTAAATTCAGTACCAACACCTGCACCTATAGCTGTTATTAAACTTAAAATTTCTTCATTAGCAAAAATCTTTTCTGTTTTTGCTTTTTCAACATTTATAACCTTACCTCTTAAAGGTAGAATCGCTTGATATATTCTATCTCTACCTAATTTAGCACTACCTCCAGCTGAATCCCCCTCAACTATATATAGTTCAGATATTTCACTGTTTTTAGTACTGCAATCTGCTAATTTACCTGGAAGTGAATTACTTTCAAAAGGAGATTTTCTTCTTGTAGCTTCTCTTGCTTCAAAAGATTTCTTTCTTGCTTCCATTGCAAGAATACATTTCTTAATAATGACATTAGCATCATCTGGATTTTCTAAAACATATTTTTCAAAAACCTCTGTAACCATGTTGTTAACAAAAGTTCTAACTTCACTATTACTTAATTTTCTTTTTGTTTGTCCTTCATATTGAGGATTTGGGTGTTTCACAGAAACTATTGCAGATAAACCTTCAACAATATCTTCTTTAGTAACTTTTTCATCAATATCTTTTAGTATTTTCTTTTCAACAGCAAATTTGTTTATAACTTTTTGTAAAGCAAATTTAAATCCTTCTTCATGACTACCACCTTCTGTTGTGTTTATATTGTTACAGAAAGTATATGTAGAGTTGTTGTATGTTTTGTTGTATTGGAATGCCACTTCAACTCTTATATTGTATTTTTCATCATTGTTTGATGCTTTTACTATTTCTTCTTTTTCACCATATATGATTGTTGGTACTATAGGTTCTTTTTCATTATTTAATTCTTGAACTCATTCTTTAATACCACCTTCAAAATAGAAAGTTTTAGAAGTATTATTTTTTTCATCTACAAAGTTTATTTTTATCCCTTTATTAAGGTATGCAAGTTGTTTTAATCTATCAACAATTTTTATTGGATCAAAATCAGCTTTTTCCATAATTGTAAAATCTGGAAAGAATTCAATGATTGTCCCTTTTTCGATTTCAGCATTTTCATTTATTATTTTAAGTTCATCTAAAGGATGACCACCATCTTTGAATTCTATATAGTGTTCTTTATGATTTTTATAAACTCAAACTTTCATTCATAAAGATAAAGCATTAACTACAGAAGCACCAACCCCGTGAAGACCACCAGAAACCTTATATGATTCATTATCGAACTTACCACCAGCATGAAGAACAGTTAAAACTGTTTCAACTGTTGATTTGTTTGTTTTAGGGTGAAGTTCTACAGGAATACCTCTACCATCATCTTTAACCCTAACAGAACCTTGTTTTGTTACTGTTACAGTTATTTCTGTAGCATGACCTGTCATAGCTTCATCAATTGAATTATCAACAATTTCTCAAATCATATGATGTAAACCATTGATATCTGTTGAACCTATATACATACCAGGTCTTTTTCTAACAGCTTCTAATCCTTCAAGAATTTTAATATTAGAAGCAGAATAACTATCATTAGTTACTTCTGTGTTTTTAATATCTTTATCTTTCGCCATGAAGTTTATCCTCTTCTCAATCTATTGATTATTGATATTTTTTTTAATTAGAAATTTTTCATTATCTATTTCTATTACAAAACCATCTACAATTTTTTTTCCTCTTTGATCTTGTCTTTCTCCATTAACAAGAACTTTGTTTTCTAATAAAAAACTTTTAGCTTCTGCGCCACTATCTATTTTTCCAATCAATTTCAGTAACTGCCCAAGTTTAATAAATTCTGTTTTTATAAAAATTTCTTTCAATTTAATTCCTAAAAATAAAAAATATCTTTTATACTATAAAATTATACTTTTTTTAATACTCTTTTGTTTAAAATAAGCACATATTTTATACTATTTTTAGTGAAAAATAAAAAAATGTTGAATAATCAACATTTTTTTTAATAACTTTTTATTGGTACTAGTAATTGAATGTAGTTTTCTTCTTTTTCGTCTTCTAAAATGATTGGTTTATTTTCTGAAGATGTGTATATATTTATTACATTATTTTCAAATGTTTTTAACAGTGTAATCATGAATGCAGCATTAAATGAAATCATAATATGATCTTCTTTAGCGTGTGATGTTGCATTAATTTCTTCTTCTGAATTACCAAGATCTATACTTTTAAACGAAAGCTTCATACTTGATTGTTCAAAGTTTATTCTAGCTATTGGTTTTTTCTCAGAAGATGAAACTATAATACCTCTTTCTAATGCTTCAATCAAATCCTTTTTAGACACTATATATTTGTTTATTTTAGGACTGTTTATAATTTGATTAACGTTTGGATAGTTACCTTCTAAAACTTTAGCAGCAATCGTTACATTATCAGCTTTGATTATTAAATTATTTTCAGATATATAAAGTTTTATGTTTGTGTTCGTTTGTAAGAAACTTAAAAGTAAATCTAACAATGATGTATCAAGTACAAATTTAAAGTCTTCATGTTTGTAATTGAAGCAATAGTATGAAAGTTTAAATGTATCTGTTCCAACAACTTCTAATATTTCTCTTTCTTTGTTTGATATAAAACAAATTCCAGAGAATATTGAAGGTTTTTCTTTGTTTAAATTAACGGATTGCTTAATCTTTGAAGATACCTTTTCAAAAATAGTTGAAGGGATTGAAATTTCTTTTCAATCATAATGTGAAAAATTAATAGAAGGATATTGAGATTCATCCATTATGTTGATGTTCATATCAAATGTGTTTGTTTTTATTTTCAAAACAAAATTATCTACTTTCTCTAAAGTTATATTTTCTTTTTTTAGTTTTTGAATAATAGAAAAAAATGATCTAGATTTTATTAGAACAACACCTTGCTTTAATATTTCACAATCATTACTATGACGAACTATAGAATTAACAGATATTGTTCCATTAGTAGAAGTAAATTTAACAGAATCATCTAATACTTCAATATATAGACCTAAAAATATAGGTGTTGAGTTTGTATTATCAACAATAGAATTACATATTTTTATATTATTCAATAATAAATCTTTTGATATGACTATTTTCATTAAAAAAATCTCCAATTATTTATATTAATTATTTTCACTTATTTTATTTTTGCTTTAATTATTATTATACCTGTTTGAATTGTTGGAAATGTTGGAAACAAACACAATAACAAACAATATTTCTTTAAAAATGATGAAAAGACACTTTAAATATCTATTTATAAAAATTAAAGAATTCAAAAACCAACAATTATATAAAACAAACTATTTGAATTGTTGGAAATGTTGGAAACTAGAATTTTGACATTAAATTATCCATAAAATTACTAAAATTCTTATCTTCTTTTAATTTATCTTCAACATATTTTATAGATTCCAACACTGTTGAATGATTTCTGTTTGAAAAAAATGAACCAATTTGATTGTATGAATATGATAATTTCTCTCTTAGTAAATACATGCAAACTTTTCTAGGAAAAGAAAATTCTTTATTTCTTTTCTTTGAAACAACTGATTTCATATCAACGTTGTATGCTATACAAACAGTTTCTATTAATATCTCAGGATTTATACTTAAGTTTTTAGATACATAATCAAAATCTGAATCTGATTCCATTATTTCTTTTAATTTATCTTCATTAATTATCTCTTCTTTAGACATTGTCATTAATGAATGAAAAATAATCTTATTTATTATTCCTTCCAAAACTCTAATATCTGCGTTAAATCTTGAAACTAAAAAATCAACAGCATTTTTAGAAAATTGATTTTTTCTTCCAGATGTATTTAATTTATTAATAATAATTTTTCTTATTGAATCTGTATCAGGTTTTCCTATTTTTATTTGAAGACCAGAATTAAATCTTGAAACCATTCTATCATCTAATACTAAAGCGTTTGGGATTTTATCTGATGTCATAATCACTATTTTTTTATTACTTATCAATTTATTAAAAATAGTAAAAAACACTTCATTCATTTTTTCTTTATTACTTAAAAACTGAACATCATCTACTAGTAGTAAATCAACATCTAAAAAACTATCTTTATATTTTTCTATTTCTATTCCACTTTTTGAAAAAGCAGAATAAACATTTCTATTAAAATCTTCTGTTTGGATGTATAAAACATTTTTTTCTGGATATAGATCAACAAACTTATTTCCTATTGCATTTAAAAGATGAGTTTTACCTAATCCTGTAGATCCATATATAAATAAACTATTTCATGTTGCAGTGTTTTCTAAAATCATATTTGCTGCTTTTACAACATTTTCATTGAATATACCAACAACAAGAGAATCAAAATTCAATGTTTTATCTAATGTATTGTTTTGCGATTTTGATTCACTAGCTTTCAACACCTTTGTATCTTTTTCTTGTTTGGTTATGAATATAGTATTAAGCGTTTGATGAAAATTCCTTGCAAAAGCTTCATCAAAAAAATGAACATATTCCTTTAAAGTATCTTTAATAAAATCATTATCAACAATTATATAAACATCATTGTCTTCTATTTTGTGGATTTGAGAAGTTAAAACATGGTTTTTATAAAATATTTCATTTTCAAATTCACTCTCAACCTCTTTGATTACATTAATATATTTTTTTTTGATTTCTGAAATATTATCAAACATAGACTTCCTAACAAACTCTTAACGTATATAAATAATTTTATGGTATTTTAATATTTATGTTATTATTATAAAGATTTTATCTATTATTTAATATTGTTTTAAAAAAAGCAGATGGAGTAAAAATATGAAAAGAACATTACAAAAAAATAAAAGAAGAAGAGCTAAAAAGCACGGGTTTCTTTCAAGATCTGCTACAAGTACAGGTAGAGATGTTCTTAAAAGAAGAAGACTTAAAGGAAGACACCGTTTAACAGTTTCTGACGAAAGATAAGAAAAAGTATGAAGAATGATTTTGTGTTAAGAGAAAAAAGAGATTTTAAATATCTTTTTGATAATAGAACATGTTATTATTCTTCATTTTTTACAATATTTTTTGTAAAAAATAAACAAAAACATGTTCGCATAGCAATTTCTGTTAATAAAAAAATAGAAAAAACTGCTGTAAAAAGAAATAAGATAAAAAGACAAATTAGAGCAATATTAAAGGATAATAAACATCTAAATTTACCTATAGACATAGTAATTTTGCCTAAGAAAGACTTTTTAAGTTTCGATTATCAATCTAAAAAAATAGATTTATTAAGATTAATTAACAAAATTTCATTAAAATTTTATGGAAATAATTATATTAATGGAAAGAAAGGGGAAAAATAATGGCTGCAAATTATCTAAAAGATAGTTTTGTTGCATCTCCACTTTGAGCTCAAGCAAAAGATCCTGCTAGAGAAAAAAAAGATAAGGTAATAAAAATTTTTAAAATCATTTTTAAATGAATAAAACTTACTCTTTATGCTTTTTTATTTTTAATGGGGTTGTGAGGTTGTTTCCAGTCAATGGCTGAAACAGAACTTAGAACAGATGTTGCATTAGGTTCTGGTTTAGAATTTGGTTTTGCATTTGGTACAACAGGTGATTATAGGTATGATTTATCAGGAGCTTTTGGTTCTGAATATTATTCATTTGTTGCAAGTAATTGAGGATTTCAATATGGACCATTTTTTGCGTTCTTTGTTTATCCTGGAGCAATGTTAGTTTTAAACATTATGTATCTACTAAGAGATGTTTGAGGTGGTATGAATGCTTTATTAGCTATATTCACACTATTATTTATTATTAGAGTTATTACTCTATTAATTTCTATTAGATCAACACTTCAATCAGAAAGAATGTCAGAAATTCAAGGAAAACTTGCTGAAATAAATGCAAAATATAAAGATGTTAAACAAGACATGGCAACAAGACAAAAGAAACAAATGGAAATACAAGAAGTTTATAAAAAATATAATATTAAACCTTTCGCAATGTTTGAACAACTATTTGTAACAATGCCTATTTTCTTAATAGTTTATAGAGTTGTAACTATATTAAGACCAATAAAAGCTATTAGTTTATTTGGTATATGAGATCTTGGAGCTTCTCCATTAACAGAAATAACTTCAAATTTATCTAATGGTGGATGAGTATATATATTCTTCTTATTAATAGTAATTCCAGCACAGATAATATCTCAAAAAATACCTCAGATGCTTGCAAGCAAAAGAAATAATAATGCTAAAGCGATAAGTCAAAAAGGTAATGAACAAGCTAAAAAGATGAAAATGACACAAACTATTATTATGGTAGTTATGGTGTTTGTAGTTGCTTCATCTCCATCTGGTATTGGTATGTATTGATTCTTATCTTCATTATTTACAATTGCACAATCATTTGTTATTCATTATTTTGTTGTTTCTAAAAAGAAAAAAGGAACTTCACTAGAAGATAAATTAAAATCATTAGGCATTCAATAATGAAAGAAAATAAATTTAAAGATTATATGAAAGAAAAAAATTTTTATCCATCCAAAAAGATGGGTCAAAATTTTTTAATTAACCAGAATATTAAAGAAAAAATTGTTGATTCTATAGATATAGATAACAATGATTTTGTTGTAGAAATAGGACCTGGATTTGGTGCTTTAACTAAAATAATTTTGTCTAAAACTAATAATTTAAAACTTATAGAATTAGATAAAAGGTTAGCAGAATTTTTAAGAAATGAATATCCACAAATAGAACTATTTAATGAAGATGTATTGAAGTTTGATTTTTCAAAAATCAATGAAAATGAATTCAAATTAATATCGAACTTACCATATAGTGTTTCTTCAAAAGTTATTTTGAAAGTTTTAAAATATGCAAATTTTAAGAAAGCTGTTTTCATGATTCAAAAAGAAATGGCAGAAAGAATAGTTGCAAAATGTGGAACAAAAAAATACAATAATTTTTCTGTGTTGCTTTCAATAACAGCAAACATAAAAAAATTATTTGATGTTAGTCCAACATGTTTTTATCCAAAACCAGAAGTTAATTCTTCTGTTATATCCTTTGAAAAAAACAAAGACTTTGATTTTGAAAATTTTGAAAAACTTGAGAAATTTTTATTGATGGTTTTTTCACAAAAAAGAAAAACAATATTTAATAATCTAAAAAAATATTATGACTTAGAAAAAATAAATAATATTTTAAAAGAATTTAATATTGATCCAGAAACAAGACCAGAAAAAATAGAAGCAAAAGTTTATGAAAAGATGTATCTAAAGTTTTATGAGAATTAAAAGTTATCCAAAGGTAAATTTATTTTTATTAATAGACAAAAAAGATAAAAGAAAAAATCTTCATAAAATTAAAAGTCTATTTTATTTAGTTGACAACTACTATGATGAAATTGAAATCAAAGAAAGTAGTGAAACGGTTGTTAGATATTTTATTGAAAATAAACAAATAAATATCGATGATTGTATTTTGAAAAAAACAATTAATCTATTAAAGAAAAAAAAGATATTAAATGAGAACAATTTTTTTGAAATAAACGTATATAAAAAAATTCCTTTGTTCTCTGGTTTAGGAATGGGTTCTTCAAATGCTTCTGCACTTATTAATTATTTAATTAGCCAAAAGATAATTAAAAACAACAAGAAATTAAAAAAAGTAATTCTAGAAATTGGAAGCGATTTAATGTTTTTTTTAAAAAACAAAAAAATTGCTTTTGTTTATGGTTATGGTGAAAAAGTTTTAGGATTTAGAAAACACAATTTAAAAATTAATTTATTTTTTAATGATTTAGTTTGTAGTACAAAAGAAGTTTTTAACAATTTTCAAAAAAAAGAAAAACATAGTTTTTTAAAACAAATATTTTATTTTAAAATTAAACAATATGACTTTTTAATAAATGAGCTAGATAAAGTGAGTTTCAAGTTGTATCCAGAACTTAAAAAAATAAAAGAAAATTTAAACAAAAAAGAAAATAAAAAAGTTTTTTTAAGTGGATCTGGAAGCACTTTATTTACAATAGGATAGGTAGAAAATGGCAATAGGAAATAAAATTATTAGAACAAGATATGCACCTTCTCCAACAGGACTTTTCCATATAGGTGGAGCAAGAACTGCATTATTTAATTATTTATTTGCTAAAAAAAATAATGGAGATTTCATTGTAAGAATTGAAGATACAGATTTAGAAAGAAATGTTGAAGGTGGGATTGATTCTCAACTTCAAAATTTAAAGTGACTTAAAATCTTCCCAGATGAATCTATATTAAATCCAGGAAACTATGGACCATACATTCAAAGTGAAAAATTTTCTGTTTATAGAGATTTTGCTAAAAAATTAATAGATGAAAAAAAAGCATATAGATGTTTTTGCTCTCCAGAAAAATTAGAAAAAGAAAGAGAACTTGCAGCAAAAGAAGGAAGAACTCCAAAATACAATAAAACTTGTTTGAAATTAACTGATGAAGAAATTAAAAACAAATTGGATAATGAAGAAAGTTTTTCAGTAAGATTAGAAATTAAAGATGATGTTGTTTATGAATGAGATGATTTAATAAGAGGTAAAGTTGCTGTACCTTCAAGTGCATTAACAGATCCTGTTCTTCTAAAATCAAACGGAATAGCTTCATATAATTTTGCTGTTGTTATTGATGATAGTGATATGAATATATCTCATGTTATTAGAGGAGAAGAACATTTATCTAATACTCCATATCAAATTGCTATTGCTAATGCATTGAATGTAAATAAAAACATAGTTTATGGTCATTTATCTGTAATAATTGATGAAACTGGTAAAAAACTTTCTAAAAGAAATATGGAACTTAAACAATTTATAGAAGATTATAAAAATATGGGTTTCACTCCTGAATCAATTAACAACTTTATGTTTTTATTAGGGATGGCAGCACCAAACAATAAAGAAGTTTTTAGTTTAGTTGATGCTATTAGAAATTTTGATATTAATAAAGCAAGTAAATCACCGTCAACTTTTGATTTCAAAAAAATGGAATGAATTTCTTCAGAACACTTTAAATTAATGTCAGATTCTACTTTCATATCTTTTACTCAACCATTTTTAACTGTAGATTTGAATTACTTACAAGATAAGAAAAATGATATTATTCTATTATTCAAAAATCAGATATCTTATGGAAAACAAATCAATGAATTAATTAATAAGACATTTTTTACTGAAGAAAAAATGAAAGATTTCAAAAAGAAATTTGAATTCTTAGAAGAAAAAGAAACAATTGATTTAGTTCATGCATTTCTTAAAAAAATTCATGAAGTTCAAAATTGAAATATAGATACTGTTGCTTTAGCTATCGATGAAGTTAAAAAAGAAACAACAAAAAAAGGTAAAGAATTATTTATGCCTATTAGAATCTTTGCAACACATAATGAACACGGACCAGAACTTGCAAAAATAATTTATATTTTAGGACAACACAAAGTTATAGAAAATATAAATTCATTCCTAAAAGAAGTTTAATTTATGAAATCTCAAAAACAAAAAGATAGTCAATTTACTAAGAAAAAGAATTTTGATTATTATTGAAAAGATTTAAGAAAAAAGAATTTTGATTCTTATTTAAAAGATCCTGTTCACAAAGAAATCAATTTTAGTGATGAGCAATGAATAGCTGAATTTGCTTTTTCAATGGAAATGATTAGATTACAAGATATAAAACAACTTGGTGTTTCGTTTAAAACTTTTTCATCAGCAACACACAATAGATATATGCATTGTTTGGGTACTTTCCAAGTTGCTCAAAAATTTTGTAAAAAACTTGATAAAAAAATATCTATTGAAGAAAAGAAAATATTTTTAGTAGCTGCTTTACTTCACGATATTGGTCATGGTCCTTTTAGTCATATTTTTGAGTCTGTTTCTAATATTCATCATGAAGATATAACAGCTCAAATAATTCTTAGTGATAAATTGTCTATTAAAAAATTGTTGCTTAAAAACAAAATAGATCCACAAGAAGTTGTGGATGTGTATTCTGGAAAATCTAAATATTTATGAATTAATAAATTAATATCATCAAACCTTGATGTAGATAGAATTGATTATTTATTAAGAGACACTTATCATATAGGAACACACTATGCATCAATTGATATAGATTACTTAATAGAAAGATGTAAAAAAGTTGGAAAAAACATTTGTTTTTTAAAAAGCAGTATGAACCATATAGAAAGCTTTTTATTAGGTAGATATTATATGCATCTTGATATATATGACAATAAATATGGATATATATATTGATGAGCATTGAAATCAGTATTTGCTAGATTAAAAGAAATAAAAGAGTTATTTGAAAAAAATAAAGAAAAAATTTATTACTATGATTATTACCAATGAATAGTTTTTGATAAAAACATTGAAGTAGAAAAATTCATTTTATTAAATGATTCTAATCTAACATCGTTTATAGAATCTTTAAAATGTTTAGAAGATGACATACTAACTTCTTTTGCTAAAAACTTTATTTTATGTACTGGTGAAATAATAGCTATTAACTGAACGCAAGAAAAATATGATGCAATAAAAAATAAAGCATCTTCAAAAAAAATAAATTCTAAGTATTTATATTATGTAACAGAAAAAAACGAAAAAAGTATTTATACTGAAGGTGATAAAAACATAATAAATATTTATGATAGTTATAAAAAAGAGGTTTTTGATTTTCCAGCAGAAAAATTAATTCAATTTAATAAAAGTCATAAAAACAGAAATAATAAGATAATTTTGGTAAATAAATACTTGATAAATTAGTATAATTTAAAATTGTTAATAAGGAAAAAAAATGAAAGAAAAACATTTGATTGAAATTGCATATGAATATGCTAAGGAGAACTTTAGAAAAACTCCTTTTTCTTTTAAAGAACTTTTTGATGCATTAGAAAAAAAAGATTCATCTATAAAAAATCAAGCAAGTGATTTATATATAGAAATTTTACAAGATATTAGATTTATATCTTTAGGTAAACAAAAATGATCTTTAAGAGAAAATTTTACACTTTCAGAAATAAATAAGATTACATCTTCAATGTTTGGTTTAGAAGAATACCACGAAGAAGATGCTGAAAAATTTATGTCTGATTCAGAGAAAAAAGAGCAAATTTCAAAAACTGAAATTAACGAAGACTTTTCAGATTTCATTGATACTGATGATGATAGTGATTCTGATGTTTCTTCTTCTGATGAAGAAAATGATGATGACTCAATGTCTAAGTCAGATGACTTTGAAGAAAATGATGAAGATATGGATGATGAAATGTCTGATGAAGAACAAAGTGATATAGAATAAAGGGGAAAACAATGACTAAAAGACCTTTTGTAAGTATGGATAAAATACTTAGTGATGCATTAAAAGGAAAATATGCAGTTGCACATATAAATACAAACAATATGGAGTGAGCAAAAGCTATTTTAACAACAGCTCAAGAAACAAAAACTCCAATTATTATCGGAGTTTCAGAAGGTGCTGCAAAATACCAATGTGGATATAAAACTATATCTGCAATGATAGGTAGCATGATGGAAAACTTAAAAATTACAGTTCCAATAGCTCTTCACTTAGACCATGGTTCATATGAAGGATGTTTAGAAGCTATTGATGCTGGTTTTAGTTCAATCATGTTTGATGGTTCTCACTACAAATTTGAAGAAAACATTGCTAAAGTTAATGAATTATTAAAAAAAATTAAAGGGAAAGATATCTCACTAGAAGTTGAAGTTGGTTCGATTGGTGGAGAAGAAGATGGTGTTGTTGGTATGGGTGAATTAGCAGACCCTAAAGAATGTGAAGAAATTTGTAAATTACCTGTAACAACATTAGCTGCTGGAATTGGTAATATTCACGGACTTTATCCAAAAAATTGACCAGGTTTAAGATTTGATCAATTAGAAAAAATTAAAGCAGTAACTAATGGAAAAGGTATAGTTTTACATGGTGGTACTGGTATTCCTGATGATCAAATTGCAAAAGCAATTTCTTTAGGTGTTGTTAAGATTAACGTAAATACTGAGTGTCAAATCGCTTTCCAAGAAGCTACAAGAAAATATATTGAGGCTAAATCAGATTTAGATACAGCAAAAAAAGGTTTTGATCCTAGAAAATTATTAAAACCAGGATATGAAGCAATAAAAGCTAAAATAGTTGAAAAAATAACACTTTTTGGTTCTATTGGAAAAGCTTAATTTAGTTTATAAATGAATCAATTAGATTCATTTTTTTTATTTAAAGGAGATATTATTATGAGTTTATCTACAGGTATAGTAGGACTTCCAAATGTTGGAAAATCAACGTTATTTAATGCAATAACTAATTCGTCAGTTGAAGCAGCAAACTATCCATTTGCCACAATTGAACCTAATGTTGGAATTGTGAATGTTCCAGATAAAAGATTAGATGAATTAGCAAAACTTATTAATCCTGAAAAAGTTGTTGCCAATACATTTAAATTTGTTGATATAGCTGGATTAGTAAAAGGTGCTAGCAAAGGTGAAGGATTAGGAAATAAATTTTTAAGTAACATAAGAGAAGTAGATGCTATTTGTCATGTTATTAGATGTTTTGATAATAATAATATTATGCATGTTCATAATAATGTTGATCCTATTCGTGATTTAGAAATTATTAATTTAGAATTAATTTTTTCAGATATAGAAGTTGTTTCTAATAGATTGGGAAGAATTTCAAAAAAAGCACAATCAGGAGATAAAGAAGCAGCGGTTGAAAAAGAAATCTGTGAAAGAATTTTAAAAACATTAACTTCTGAAAAACTTTGTAATACTATGGATTTAACAGATGAAGAAAAAAGCATTATTAAAAGTTATGGATTAATTACACTAAAGCCTATGATTTATGTGGCTAATGTTTCTGAAGATGATATTAATAATTTAGAAAAGAATGAAAATTTAAAAAAATTAATTGAAAAAGTTGGAAAAGAAAATGTTATTCCTTTATCTTTAAAGTTGGAAGAAGATATATCGAAATTAGAAAAAGATGATAAACAAGAATTTTTAGACATGTTGAATATAAAAGAAATAGGTTTAGACAAACTTATAATTAAAGCCTATAATATTTTAGGTTTACAAACATATTTTACATATGGAAAAAAAGAAGTAAGAGCTTGAACTTTCAAAAAAGGAATGACTGCTCCAGATTGTGCTGGAATAATTCATACTGATTTCAAAAGAGGTTTTATAAAAGCTGAAATTATAAGTTATGAAGATCTTGTAAGTTATGGTAGTGAAGCCAAAATTAAAGAACTTGGAAAAATGAAACTTGTTGGTAAAGATTACATTGTGAATGATGGAGATATTTGTAACTTTAAATTTAATGTATAGAAATAAGAGGTATAGACGATGAAAAGCAATGCATTTGGAAAAGAAAGAGGTTGAATAGAATTAATTTGCGGACCGATGTTTGCTGGAAAATCTGAGGAGTTATTAAGAAAACTAAAAAGATTAGATTATGCTGATGTTGATTACATGATATTCAAACCTAAAGTAGATACTAGAACATTTCAAACAATAGCTTCAAGAGACGGAAGAGAAATGACATCAATAGATTTTGAAGATCCAAATGAAATACTTGATGCTATTTTAAAAAAAGAAAAAATACCGCATGTGATAGCAATAGATGAAGCACAATTTGCAGATATTTCTATTGTAAGTATTTGTGAAACATTAGCAGAAGCAGGTTTTATTGTATATGTTTCTGCTCTTGATAGAAATTTTAAAAATGAACCTTTTGATGTAACAGCAAAATTAGCGTGCTTAGCAGAACATGTTTTTAAATTATCAGCTATTTGTACAGAGTGTGGAGCGCCAGGAACTATTACACAGAAAATGGTAAATGAAAAACCTTGTAATTATGAAACTCCAACAGTTCAAATAGGAGATTATGAAACATACACTGTAAGATGTAGACATCATCATAAAGTTCCAGGAAAACCAACACTTGAATGTTTAAAAAAGTTTAAAACAGCATATAAGCAACAAAAAAAGATTGAAAAAGAAAACCAAATAAGTAAGTAAAAAAAAACGGTGTTTGCCGTTTTTTATTTTGTTCCAAATATTCTGTCACCAGCATCACCAAGACCTGGTACTATGTAATATTTCTCATTAAGTTTTTCATCTAGTGCTGCTATGTATATATTAATGTCTGGGTGTTCTTGTTCGATTCTTTTCAAACCTTCTGGAGCTGCAACCAAACAAATTAGTGATATAGAATTTGGTTTATATTTTTTAACTATTTTTATTGCTTCAACTGCACTACCACCAGTTGCTAACATTGGATCTAATATCATTGCGTTACCATTTTCTAATGATGCTGGCATTTTGCAGTAATATTCTTGAGGAATAGATGTTTCTTCATCTCTATATATACCTATATGTCCTATGCTTGCTGTTGGTATTAGGTCTTTTAAACCATCAACCATACCTAAACCTGCTCTTAATATTGGGATTAAAACAATTTTATCTTTTAATTTAAAACCTTTTGTTTTAGCTACAGGTGTTTCAATATCTATATTTATTAATGGGAAATTTCTTGTAACTTCATAAGCCATTAATTGAGTTATTTCTTTTAAGTTATCTCTAAACTTCGTAGATTCTGTTGTTATTTTTCTCATTCTAGTTAGTTTATCTTTGATTAAAGGATGATTGAATATATATGTCATTTGTTGCTCCAAAAACTTTTTACTAATTTTAAAATATTTTTGGTGTTATTTGCTAAAAATAAAAAAAATGTGGTTAATTATTGGATTTCCATATATAATTTTTAAAATTGTTAGATATTTTTTAGGATAAAGAAGTGATAAAAAATGAAAACAGTTATTAAAGCGATTGTTAAATTTTTTAAGTTTAGCAAAATATCATTTATAGGATTGTTTTTGTTGATATTGTTTTCTACAACAACATGAACCACACTAAACAACCTATCTATTAATGTGAACACTTCATATAAAAAAGTGGCAAATGAAGGAAATTTACATGACTTTGTTATAAATGAAAATTTTAAATATGGGAATGGACCCTATTTATTAAATTATCCTCATAACGAAGAATTAAAGGGAACATTGGATGTAAAAGAAATAGTTCAAATAAGAGGCTCAACACCACTAAATAAAACTAGTGATTATTCTGTATTAATAGAGCTTAATGACTCTTTAATAAAAGACATTCAAAGTGGTCTTTATTGAACATTTGGTTATAAAAAAGTTTTAGAAAACAACTCACTTGATTTTCAAAAATTTAAGAATTTTAGACTAGAAATTTACAACGCAGAAAATGATATAACTTTAGAAAATTGAGATGAATATTTTAAAGAAAATTTTATCAAGAAAAATTTTGTAAACAACCTAAATAAATTTATTTCTGAAAGACAAGTTGAATTAGAAGAATTTGTTAAAAAAGAATATAAAGAAATATATCTTGAAGATTTAAAGAAAGATTTTAATGTAGATGTAAGAACATTTAATTCAATAAATATAAGCAATACTAAACAAGATACTTTCTTTAAAGTTATAGAATCTGATCCTGAAAACAAGATTGATAAAATTGTTTTATACCAGGGAAATAATTTAACAAAATCCAATGAATTTGATTTTGTTAATGGAGAAACTAGTAAAGACAAAAAAGAGTATTCTAGACATATTGTAGATTATTTATATAGAGCTAAATGAAGTGATGAAAAAATCTCTTTTAATGAGATATATGAATACAAAGAATCACATACAGATTACAACCCATATACTAATCTGCCAGCACCTGAAGGAATTCATGCTAATAAAATAAATTCTCAACACAGAATCTTAAAAGATTTAATAGATAACAAAGGAATAATAAATAAGGGATATACCTTAAGATTTTCTTTCAAAAGTGGAATAATTCCAGTTATTGGTTTTGTAGAAGATTTTACAAGTTATGAAGCTATTGTTTCCACAACTTATCTAGAAAAATACAACAAAAAAGTCATTAGTTATGAAGAGTGAACAAATCATAAAAAAGACAAACAAAAAAGTTTTGATGAATGAAAAAGATCTCTTCCAGATGACTATAAATTATTTATAGATAATCAAGAATTTATTATATTAGGCACAGGTATTACGCCTGATTTTATGTATCCTATAGTTTCTTTTGAAAACTTAACACCAAATCCAGAAAAAGAACAATTAGTATATTTAAACTCTAGTGGTTTTTCTAAAATAGAAGATGGTTTTAGAGGTAATGAAAAAGAAAGTTTTATTGTTGGTAAATTCCAACCAGGACAAAATAAAAAAGAAACACTTCATTTAATAAATGAATTCAATATGGGTAGAAAAGATAGTGAAGGAAATAGAACAGAAGGTTATATGGCATGACCTGAAAATATAAAATCAGCATATATGGCTGATGACAAAACTAACACTATCTCACCAACTGCATTAAGAGTTGAATTTATTCCTAAAGTTGTATTTACTACAACAATAATTTCAGCATTCTTAACAACATTTATAGCTTTACTATCAATATTTATTTCTGTAATTATTATTCAAAGATTGATACAAATAAACAGAAATAGTTTAGGAATAATGCAAGCTAATGGATATAAGAAAAAAGAGATTATTACAGGTATTTGTATATTAATATTGATACCTGTATTTATAGCTACATTAATTGGATACATAATAGGTTTTTCATTACAAGAAACATCAATAAATCTGTTTAAGAGTTTCTGAACAATACCAACATCATTTGAACCTTTTTCATTAACTGTTTTAATACCTTTATTATTTGTCTTGATGTTTTTATTCGGTTTAATAACAACAATTTTTTCATTGTTCTTATTAAGAGGTGAAACATCAGAATTCATGAAAGATGAATCTAAATATAAAATGAGTAAATTAGCAGAAAAAATGAAAAAACCATTTTCTAAATTTAACATTATTGTTAGATTTAGAGCAAGCATAGCTTTCTCATCATTTTGAAGATTAGGTTTATTAACATTAATGTCTGCTGGTTTAATGAGTTCTTTAGCATTTTCATTAAATACATTAAATTCATTTGAAAACACTTTAGTTAAAAGTTATGAAAATAAAAACTACACTTATTCAATTGAATTAATGACACCAACAATTCAAGCAGGACAATATTATGCTGTTCCTTACGATAACCAAGGAAAAACATTTGATAAAAAAATATACTTTAGTAATGAAATGTTTAATAATGATCAACAAGAAAGTATAGAAAGACAAAACATAATTTCTCAAAATTATGAATCAGAAGGTGTTTATAGTAAATTTACAAATAGTTCTAATAAATTTTTTAATCCAATATTTAAAAATAATTTAGAAAAGTTTGGAAACTATCAATTGGTATCTATTGATGATGACACTCAGCAAAAAGAAAACCTGATGTATTTAAAAAACAAAACAACATCAAAACCCTTTGTTGATTTAAGTTTAGGTGTATTTTCTATTTCAACAAATCCCTGAAATATAGCTATTCAATCAATGCCGCCTAATAATCAAAATTATGCTAATCAATCATTTAGAACAATTTTTTCAAAAGCAGCAGCAATAAATGATAATGAAGTTAATATTGGAATTAAACTAGAAAACAATGCATATGAAACAAAATCTTATTATGAATATATCAAACAATATTCAATTTTATATGCAGTTGATAAAACTGGAAATAGTTTAGATAGACTACCTGAATCATTGTTAGTAACACAAGACTTTATTAATAATAATTCATCAGTATTTAAGAATGAAACAGATTCAAATGAAAACTATGATTATTATTTTGAATTTGATAAAAATAAAATTAATAAAAACATAGAATCAGCAGGAACAATTCAAGGAACTGTAGCAAACATAAATTATTTAAATTTAATTTATTCAATATTTTCAGATCCAATTTTAAGAAATGATTCATACAGTGTAAGTTATGGAAAAGTTGTTGTAGGTTCTGAAGAAAGAGATGGTTATAAGTTTAATGATTCACCTTTTTCTTTATTAGATTTCAATATTAATAAAATCAATGGAAATAGTTCAAATATAGCAAATGCTTTTAAAGCTACTGGTTTACTTCCTTTTGATAAAAGGCTTGATATTAGAAGTAAAAATAACCCTAATGAAGGTGAATTAACTGCTAAACTTTGAACATTTAAAAATAGTGATGATATAGAAAATGAAATTTATCCTATTGTTGTAAATTCATATGCATCAAAAGTTTATGACATATCAATAGGAGACACTATAGAAATAGAAGTTAACAATTCTACTGATAGATACTCAAGAAAATATTTCAATAAAGAAAATCCAAAAGCATTATTAAAAGTTATTGATATAACAACAACATATCAAGGACCTGAATTTTATATGAGTCAATATGATGTAAATAAAATAACAGGTATGACTATTAATAATTTAAAACCAAGATTACCAACCAAAGCAGAAGATATTAATAGCTATGTTGATTGATCAAATCCAGTATATGATTTTGGAAATTCATTTTTAACTGTATCCAATGAAGTTGTTGATATATCAGAATTAAATAAATCAAGATTTAATGCAACACAATCAGGGTTTAATGGATTATTTTCAAGTTCAATAAATTCATTAAGAAGTGTAGTTTCTGGAATCTCATTATATGCTCCATCAGGTGTTTATCCAGGTACTGACAGATTATCTATAAATGATTCAACAATTAAAGCATTATTTACTAATAAAAAAACAGGAACTAAAAACCTAGAACAGTTGATTAAAACAACAGGATTTTTAGATTTAAAGAATCAAACATGAGAACAAGTTGTTACAAAAGTTTTAGAAATATTTGGAGAAAGTGCTTCATACTCTATTATTCATGGAGCAGAATCTAGAACAGCAACATTTAATGTTTTAAAAACTATTAGTGATTCTACAGCAGATATCCAAAACATTATATTAGGTATGGTAGTTGTAATTACATTAATAATCGTCATTATAATTTCATCTATTATTATTAATGACTCAATGAAATTAGCTGCTATCTTAAAATGTTTAGGGTTAGCAGATAGAAATAATGCATTATCATTTTTATCGGTTTATTTCCCTGTATTTATAATTGGATTAATTTTATCGATTCCATTAACAGTAGCTATAACTTACATTTATATAGAATTCATACTTGGATTTTCTGGAATATTATTAATAGTTAATTCTGTTTGATGAAATCATTTATTATCAGCATTAGGTATGATTTTAATTTTTGGTTCATCATATTGAATTGCTTGAAATAGAATATCAAAAATGGACATTACAACAAGTATTAAGTAATTATTATGGAAACTAAAAATAAAAGCACAAATATTTCATATATCTTTGAAGAAAATAAATTTAAAGAAATTAGTAAATTGAATAAACCACACAAAGGTCCTAAGGAAGTACCAAATAAAGAAGGATATATTTTTGAATTAAGTAATGTTCAAAAATTATATTCAAATGGTTATTTTATAAACAATGTTTTAAAAGATATTAATCTATCTATTAAAGAAGGTGAGTTTATAATTATTTTAGGAAAATCTGGAAGTGGTAAAACAACACTTTTAAACATAATGTCTGGTTTAACTAGAGCAACTTCTGGAAGTGTTGTTGTAAATAATCATGAACTAATAAATATGACTAACAATGATTTAATAAATTTTAGAAGAAAGTATGTTGGATATATATTTCAAGAATATGGTTTGTTATCAACATTAAATATTCGTGATAATGTTCTTATGGGTTTCAACTTAAATAGTGAAGATAGAGATTCAAAAGAAATTGATGATGTTATTAGAATGATTGGGTTAGAAGATCATGTGAAAAAATTTCCTTCAGAATTATCTGGAGGACAACAACAAAGAGTTGCTATTGCTAGAGCAATCGCTAAAAAACCAAAAATCATTTTTGCAGATGAACCAACAGGTGCATTAGATTCTCAAATGGGTACAGCTATTTTAAGATTATTAAAACAAATTAATCATGACTTAAATACAACAATTGTTTTAATTACTCATGATGAAAGTATTGCCAAAATTGGTGATAGAGTTATAGTAATAGAAAACGGATTTGTTAAAGAAAACATAATAAATGAAAATCCAGATAAAATTTAATATATTAAAATATATAGAAAGTAATTATACTTACTATATATTTTTTTTATTTTTGGATGATTAATGTTTAAAGTTGGACAAGGAATAGATATACATAAAATAGTTAAAGGAAACACTCAACAAAAAATTGGTGGAGTATTAATAGATTCAGAATATAAAATTGTTGCACACTCTGATGGTGATATTGTTTTACATTCCATATCTAGTGCTATTAGTGGTGCATTATCAATGAATGATTTGGGTACATATTTTCCAGATAATAAAAAAGATACTAAAGATTTAGATTCTAAAAAGATATTAGATTTCTTTTTAAATGAAATGAGAAGCAGAAAATATGAAATTGTAAATATTGATATTACAGTTATTTGTGAAAAAATAATATTTAAAAATATAAAAGATAAAATTTTAAAAAATTTAGAGATTATTTTAGGTACAAAAAATATTTCATTTAAAGCTACAAGATTTGAAAAAGATGTAAATGAAATAAAATGTAATTCAATTGTTTTGCTTAAAAATATTTCTATTAATATTTAAAAAAATCAAAACTATTAATATAATTAAATAATTACTATATATAAGGGTATATTTTGAAGATGGATTCTAGAATTGAAGAAATATTAATATCAGAAGAAGAAATTAACAAAGAAATTGTAAAGGCAGCTAAATGAGTAGATCAAAGATATAAAGGTGAAGAACTTATTTTAGTTGGTCTTTTAAAAGGATGTATTCCTTTTTATGGAAGATTAATGACAGCAATAACAGTTGATTTTAAAACAGATTTTATGGTTGTATCAAGTTATAAAGGAAAAATAAAAAGAGCTGGAAAACCACAAATTGTAACAGATATAAAACAAGATGTTAAAGGGAAACATGTTTTAATAGTAGAAGATATTGTAGATAGTGCTTATACACTACAATATGTTAAAGAATATTTAGAAAATAAAGAAGCAAAATCTGTTTCAATTATTACTTTGTTAAATAAAGAAGAAGGAAGAAAAGTTGATCTAACTCCTGACTATAAATTATTTGAAGTAGAAGACAAATTCTTAGTTGGATTTGGATTAGATTATGACGAAAAATTAAGAAACCTACCCTATGTAGGTGTATATAAGATTGAAAAAAAATAAACAAAAAGGAAAGACGATGTATTTTAATAAACTTGAGAGAATTTTAATTAAGTTACTTAAACTTAATAAAACTGCATTTGGTTTTAATGTAGTCAATAAATCATTTGATTTAAAAGACAAATTAATGTCAAATTATGATGACTCAAATGACCCTGTTAATAGTAGTTCTGAACAAGATGACAATCAATTAGAATATGGTGAAGAAAATCAATATGTTGATGAAAATCAAGATGTAGAAGAAAACCAATATGATTCAGATGAATATGTAAATTATGAAGGTGATGAAACTGAAGTTCATGATGTTTCAGATGATAATAATTACCAAGAACAACAACCTGAACATTCTAATCAAAATAATGATGTGAATAATTTTGAAAACCAAAAAACAACAAGTTCAGTTGATCAACCAAGTCAACCTGAAAAAGAACCAGGAAAAGGTAAAAAAGTTCTTTGATCTATAATAATAATTTTTTTAATAATTCTTTTATTTACATTGATTATTTTAAGTGGGTTTACATTCTCAGCAACTAGAATAACATATGATAGTATTTCTCTTGATTCAAATAACAAAACATATTCATTAATGAGCAATAATAAAGTTGTAAAAACAATTAGTACAAATGTAAAACCAGCTGTTTATAAAACTTCTGAAGAAACTTATGAAGTTACATATGGTACGGATGCATTCTCTTCATTCTATTACACAGTTACTGTTATCAAAGCAGAAAATACTATAGGTGCACCAGGAATTTCAACAAGCATTCAATTTCCGTTATGATATTTTGGAAATGATTCAAACAGTGAGTTTGGAAAATGAATATTGTTAAATCCTATGAGTGGTCAGGTTTTAGAGCAAAAAACATTGATAGATAATAGACCACCATCAACAGTTTCTTTAACTATATTAGATAGCAAACAAGGTTGAGAAGACTTTGGAAATATATTTAGAGGATATAATTCATTAGTATCAACTACAAGACCAGCACCATTTAGTTTTGTAACTATAACTCAAATTATTTTATCTATTCTTCCTATGTTATTGATCTTTGGATTCTTATACTGATCAATGAAGAGAATGGGAGGAGCTGGTGGAGGAGGACAAGACAATGTCTTCTCTATTGGTAAATCTCAAGCTAAACTTGCACAATCAAATGTTTTATTCTCAGATGTTGCAGGTATAGAAGAAGAAAAAGAAGAATTAATAGAAGTTGTTGACTATTTAAAGAGACCAGAAAAATATGCTAGCATGGGAGCTCGTGTTCCTAAAGGGGTTATTTTATATGGACCACCAGGAACTGGTAAAACATTATTAGCTAAAGCAGTAGCTGGAGAAGCTAAAGTTCCATTCTTCCAAGTATCAGGTTCAGCATTTGAAGATATGTTAGTTGGTGTTGGTGCTAAAAGAGTTAGAGATTTATTCTCTAAAGCAGTTAAAGCAGCACCAGCAATAATCTTTATTGATGAAATTGATTCAGTTGGTTCAAAAAGAGGAAAATTAGAAACAACTGCAGGTTCATTAGCTGATCAAACATTAAACCAATTATTAGCTGAAATGGATGGATTTAGTCCTAGAAGTGGTGTTATTGTTATAGCAGCTACAAACAGATTAGATGTATTAGATGATGCGTTATTACGTCCAGGTCGTTTTGACAGACATATTAGAGTAAATCTTCCAGATATTAAAGAAAGAACTGCGATATTAAAGATTCATTCAAGAAATAAAAATGTTTCTTCAGCTGTTGATCTTGAAGATATAGCAAGAAGAACACCAGGATTTTCAGGGGCTCAACTTGAAAACGTGTTGAATGAAGCAACAATATTAGCTGTTAGAAAAGATAAAAATACAATAACTTTAGATGATTTAGATGAAGCAATTGATAGAGTTATTGCAGGTCCAGCTAAGAAAACAAGAGTTATTTCATTAGATGAGAAAAGACAAATTGCTTATCATGAAGCAGGTCATGCAATTGTTGGGCTTTATACTAAAGGTTCTGATGTTGTTGAAAAAATTACAATTATTCCAAGAGGGCAAGCTGCTGGATACACATTGTCTGTTCCAGAAGT
>JARHZT010000051.1 GCA_029258015.1 Malacoplasma sp.
TGCTATATCTTCTAAATTGTAATTTGTTCTTTTAATTCCAAAATCAGATTCAATTTCTTTAAAAATATTATTTAATGATTTTGGACATATATTAAGTTTTGTAGAAAAAGCTAATCCATCAGCCATATTTTTAACATGATATGGATCTTGACCTAAAATTAATAATTTAGTTTTAGAAATATCGAAATAACTAAATGCTTTAAATATATTTTCATATGCTGGATAAACATTATTATTTAAATATGCTTGTTCTACTAATTTATCAAGATGAAAAAAATAATCTTTTTTGAATTCATTTTCAAAAAAGATTTTATATGATTCATTAATATTTTTTATTGCATCATATAAGAATATTTTTTTATTCATATTCTTATATTACTATTTTAAAAACTATTAGTTTTATTTATTTGGAAGTGATAATGCAAAGAAGTTTTTATATCTGTTTTGCATTTTGTTAACTTCTTCTTTGTTAGCACCATATTCTGATATGATCTTACCTATTTGTTCCATGTCTTTTCTAATTTCTTCTGATGATAAATTAGGTAAAGAAGTTTCATTACCTATTTTTTTGTATTCATGAATTGAAAGAACTGGTTTTACTTTATCAAAATCAGCAGCATCAAATGTAACAGAAGTATGTGTTGGTTTATCCTTATCTTCTTCAGGTGTAGAATCTGGTTTTTGTTCTGGTTTTTGTTCACCAAAATCTTTTTTGTATGATTCTACAAGAGCAGGGTATGTTGTTTTAATAGACATTAAATATTTCATTTCTAATTCAAAATTTACAGTTGTTGGTAAAACACCATTAGGTCATGATTTATTAGCTTTTACATAGTTTACAACAGGTTCAATTGAAGTAATTTTATTTTTTTCTAAATTATTGTCGTTAGCATATCAATAACCAAAAGTTAATTTAATTCCAAATTGAAGATTTGGAAAATAATGACCCATTTTATTATTTTCATCTGTTTTAGTTTCTATTTTTAGGGTTTCACCTTTGTTAGCATATAGTGATTTAGGTTTATTTTCGGCATCTTCACCAGGATTTATTACTGAAAAATTTAAATCTACATTAGTAATTCCAAACTTTATTTGACCTTGTCTTCCTGAATTTAAAACATTTTTTAAAGCATAGTTAAATTCTGTTAAAAGTTTTAAATCATTAGTTTCAAATATACTGTTTTGTAAACTTATAGATTCATTGTAAAATGATAAATTCATAATTGAATTTACATAAAATAACGTAGGTAATAATATACCTACTCAACCAATTTGTGAATATTCATTACCATCTTTTAAATTAGAACTTGTTGGCATATGAATACTATCATATGAATAACCATTAAATGTTTTTTCCATTCCTTCTTTTGGATTAGTTGCAACCAAACTATTGTAATTAGATGAAACACTAGAATATGTTCCAAAATGACTAAAACTTGCTGAACATGATGCTAATGTTAATGCTGGAATAGCTAATGCAGAAGAAAACAATACTTTAAATAAATTTTTTTTCATTTTTTAATCCTTATAAATTAGTTTTTTTCAATTCAAAATACTTACTAATTTGCTTCATAAATGTTAAATCAACTATTGTTGTTTCACCATTTCTGTTTTTTGCTATTATAAATTCTACCATAACATTAGAACCAAAATTATTGGATTTTTCTTCACCTTCTTTTGGTTCAGCATAATTTAAAAAACAAACCATATCAGCATCTTGTTCAATAGAACCAGATTCTCTTAAATCTGATAATATTGGTCTTTTAGAATCCCCTTTTCTTTCTTCAACTTTACGTGAAAGTTGAGCAATTGCAATAATAGGCACTCTAAATTGTCTAGCTATTTTTTTTAATGTTCTAGAAATTTCAGCAACTTCTTGTTGACGATTCATATTATTTTGTTTATTTTTAGAAACTTTTAATAACTGTAAATAATCAATTACTACTAACCTAATTTCTTTTTCAGATGACATTTGTTTAATTTTAGATTGAATGTCCATAATAGATAAATCACTACTATCATCTATATAAATAGGATAATTAATTAGATTTGTTATAGAAGAAGATAAAGCTGTTTTTTCAATATCAGATCAAACTTTATATTTATTCACATTAAGTTCAATACCAGATTCTGCTGATAAAATTCTTTGACAAATTTGTTCATTTCCCATTTCCATAGAAAACATCATTACAGCTTTGGGTTTTTCACCTTTAGTCAATGTTTCATTTTCTTCTGCATAAATTTTTGCAGAATTAACTAAAAAATTAATTGAAAGAGCTGTCTTACCAATACCAGGTCTTGCTGCTAAAATAATTAAATCACCAGGTTGAAATCCATTTGTGATTTTATCAAGAGAAGAATATCCAGAAGGTGTACCAGACATTTCATGTGATTTATTTAGTAATATATCTAATCTACTTTGATAACTTCTTAATATATCTTCTAAACTTTCAAGCTCTTTAGCTTTTTTGTTACTTGTTATGTCTAAAAACTTTTTTTCAAGATTTCATAGTTTTTCTTGAGCAGACAAAACATCAAAATCTGTATCATTAATCTCTTTTGAAAATTCTTCTAATTGTTTTTTTATTGAGTAGTTTTTAATGCTTTCTATATATTGTTTAACATTCTCATTTCCAACATATTTTGCATCAATAGAACTTATATATGAATTATAGTCTTCAAATTGTTCTTGTTTATTTTCATTAAGATAATTAATTAAAGATAAGTAATCTAAGGTTCTTCCATCTTCTCTAAATTTAATAGCTATCCCAAACAAAATTCTATTGAATGTATGATTAAAATCATCTAATGAAAGTTGTAAAAAAACTTCATCAGTATTACTACTTTTATTTAATAATGCTGATAAAACTATCTTTTCCATCTCTATAATGGAATCAAGCTCTTTTTCAATATTTTTATTCATAGTTTCCCTCATAGTCTGCAAATAACCTTTTTAATACGATATTAAATAATATTACATTAAAAAAATCCATAATATCAAAGTTATGGATTTTAAAAGAAGTACTGCAAAATAAAAATAAAAAAAACTAACCTTCTATTAAGGTTAGTTTTTAAGATAAATGGTGCTCAGAAAGGGACTTGAACCCTTAAGATATCACTACCGGTAGATTTTGAGTCTACTGCGTTTGCCATTTCGCCATCTGAGCAATATA
>JARHZT010000069.1 GCA_029258015.1 Malacoplasma sp.
ACACTCTAGATTATTAGAAAGAAGTGTAAAAGTAAATAAAGAATATGGTGGCGGTTCTATTACAGCGCTTCCAATAATTGAAACAGAAGCTGGGGATATATCGGCTTATATACCAACAAATGTTATCTCTATTACAGATGGGCAATTGTTTATGCAATCAAACTTATTTAACTCAGGACAAAGACCAGCTATTGATGCAGGGCTTAGTGTATCCAGAGTTGGTAGTGCTGCACAAATTAAGGCAATTAAAAAAACTGCAGGTTCATTAAAATTAGATTTAGCTCAATTTAGGGAATTGGATGCTTTCTCGCAATTTGGAAGTGATTTAGACAAAGAAACAAAAGAAGTTCTAGAGCATGGTAAAAAAGTAATGAAATTGATAAAGCAAAACCAACAATCACCTATGAATCAAGGTATTGAGACTATTGTATTAATCTCAATAAGGGATAAATTTATAAAATGAATTCCAAATGAAAATATTGAAGATTTTAAATCTAAAATGATTAAACACTTTGAAGAAGAAAAAACTATTATTAATGAAATAATGAGTTCAAAAGATATAAGTGATAACTTGTATGAGAGAATAAAAGATGAATTTAATAAACTTATTCAGTCATATATAAAAACAATAACTGATTATGCACTAGAATTCAAAGGACTATAAAATGTCTTCATTAAATGAAATAAAAAAGAAAATTAAGATAGTTGAATCAACTTCAAAAATCACAAATGCTATGAAATTAGTTGCCACATCTAAATTAAAAAAACAAAAACAAATGTTTGAAAATGAAAGTATTTATTGTAAAAACTTTTATGATGTTTTTAGTCAAATTTATTTTGAATCAAATAATTTAGACTTATTTTCTGATAAAAAAGAAAGTAATAAAACTATATGAATATTAGTTTTTTCTAACATGGGATTATGTGGAAGTTTTAACTTAAATATAGTTAAAGAATTAGAAAAGCATATCAAAAAAGATGATGAACTAATAATAATTGGAAAAAAGGGTAGAAATATCTTAAAGTCAAAATCTATTGATAATAAGATACTTTTAGATATAGAACTAGATGATAAAAATAATTCATATGACCTTTCATATCTTATAGGAAACAATATATTCTATGAATTTAAAAATAGAAAAGATGTTGGTTTTGTGAATATGTTATATACAAAATTTGAGAATTCTTTATCATTCATATCTACAGCGCACCAAATATTTCCTTTAGATGAAAAACAACTAATGCAAAGAGTTAAAAGACCATCAGAAGATAGTATTTATACAATAAATGCAAATTCTGAAAAGATAATAGAAAGTATATTGCCAGACTACATGGCTGTTAGTTTGTTTGGTGGAATTTTAGAGTCTAAAGTCTGTGAAAATGCCTCTAGAAGAAATGCTATGGAATCAGCAACAAAAAATGCTGATGAATTAATCAAAAATTATAGATTAGAATTTAATAGAAAAAGACAGTCTGATATAACACAAGAAATAACAGAAATAGTTTCAGGATCAAATCTAGGAGAATAAATGTGGAAAACAATAATAAAACATTAGAAGAAAAGAAAAGAGAATTAAAAAAAGCGTCTGATGAGTTTGCTGAAAAACTTAGAAGTTATTTAAAGAAAAAAACTGCACAAAAAACAGAAAATAAAGCAAAAGTAACAAAAGAAATTAATGAAATAACTGAAATATCTAGTGTTGTAGAAGAAGATAAAAACATAATAAAAAAAGAAAACATTTCTAATGAACAAATGATTGATAGCATAATTTCTAATGAGTCAGAAAAAACAAATAAAATTTACGTTACTGATAAGAAACAAACAGATTCTAAAAAAATGGATATTTTCCAAGAAAAGGATGATATTTTAGAATTAAATCAATTGGTTGGTGATGAAGGTGTTGTATATCAAATTTTTGGACCAATAATTGATGTTAAATTCTCAAGAAAAGCTATGCCTAATATACATGATTGTTTAATCATAAATAACAATGGAACAAAAATTGTATTAGAGGTTGCTTTATTACAAGGAGATGATGTAGCAAGATGTATATCAATGGGACCCACTGAAGGATTATATAGAGGACTAAAAGTAACTAATACTCATAAACCTATTCAAGCGCCAGTGGGACAAGGTGTTTTAGGAAGAATGTTTAATGTTGTTGGTGAAGCAATAGATAATAAACCAATGCCTGATGACATTACTTTTGAGCCTATTCATAGAAAACCACCAACATTTGAAGAACAATCATCAAAAACAGAAATATTTGAAACTGGTATAAAAGTAATAGACTTGCTAGTCCCTTATGTAAAAGGAGGGAAAATTGGTCTATTTGGTGGAGCCGGTGTAGGAAAAACTGTTTTAGTGCAAGAATTAATTCATAATATTGCAACTAGCCATGGTGGATTATCTATATTTGCTGGTGTAGGAGAAAGAACCAGAGAAGGAAACGACCTATATCATGAAATGATTGATGGTGGAGTAATTAATCAAACAGCACTTGTTTTTGGTCAAATGAATGAACCACCAGGAGCAAGAATGAGAGTTGCTTTAACTGCACTTACAATGGCTGAACATTTTAGAGAAAAAAATAAACAAGACGTTTTACTTTTCATTGATAATATTTTTAGATTTTCACAAGCTGGTAGTGAGGTATCTGCCTTATTAGGAAGAATTCCATCTGCTGTTGGTTACCAACCAACACTAGCATATGAAATGGGACAACTGCAAGAAAGAATTACTTCTACTAAAAATGGTTCTATTACTTCAGTTCAAGCTGTTTATGTGCCTGCAGATGATTTAACTGACCCTGCTCCTTCTACTACTTTTGCTCACTTGGATGCTAAAACAGTATTGGATAGAAAGATATCATCATTAGGAATATATCCAGCTATAAACCCACTTGAATCTAATTCAAGAATGCTTGATCCAGCAATAGTTGGTATTGAGCACTATAAAATAGCTAGAAGTGTTCAATCTATATTGCAAAAATTTGAAGAGCTACAAGACATTATTGCGATTTTAGGAATGGATGAATTATCTGAAGAAGATAAACTTATTGTTTCTAGGGCTAGAAAAATAAGAAACTTTTTATCTCAACCTTTCTTTGTTGCTGAAAAGTTTTCTGGTAAGTATGGAAAATATGTAACTACACAAGAAACAATAAGAGGTTTTAGTGATATTGTCGAAGGGAAGTGTGACAATATACCAGAACAATATTTCTTATATGTTGGTGGAATAGATGAAGTTTACAAAAAAGTAAACAATATAAAAGAAGATAAAGAAAATGAATAAAAATGTATCATTATTTTTAAACATTCAAACTCCAACTATTAAAGTTTATGATAATTATGTTTCAAGTGTTTCTTTTGAAGATGTTAATGGAAGAATAATGATATTAAAAAATTATTCTCCCACAATAGGTAAAATTAATGAAGGTATTATCAAAATTAAAGATGAAAAGGACAATAATATTGAATATTTAATAGATAAAGGCCTGTATGTTGTTTCAAACAACAACCTTAAAATATTGACGTCTTACTGCATTGAAAATACCAAAGAAGAACATGAAAAAATCATAGATTTAAGAAATAAAAATATAAAACTATTAAAAAATAATAGTTTGCACAATAGTTTAGAAATTAGAGAAGAACTTTTAATATTAAAAGATTTGGTAAAATTAAAAAATAAATAAAGTAATTTATTTATTTTTTTTGTTTATCCATGATTAGAAATAAATATTTATAATATGTTTTGTGAGGCTTATATGAAAATTACAATTATTTATGGATCTACATTAGGCAATACAGAAAGAGTTGCTGAAATGATAGAAAAAGAATTTAATGGGACAAATATAACTAAGTTTAATGTTAAAGACTTAGATGCAGAAAAAATAAATAGAATTGAAACATCAGAACTTTTAATTTTTGGTACTTCAACATGAGGAATAGGTGATCTTCAAGATGATTGGGAGGAGTTTGATTTTAAGAAAATCAACATAGAAAACAAAACTGTAGCAATTTATGGTCTAGGTGATAGTGAAGTTTATGCTTGAACATATTGCGATGCAATAGCTAAAATGCACAAAATTTTAAAATCTAAAAAGGCAAAAATAATAGGCTATGTTAACACAGAAGGATATAAGTTTACAAAATCAGAATCTATTGAGGGAGATCACTTTTTAGGATTGGCTCTAGATGAGGATAATTATGAAAACCTTACAGAGGAAAGGGTTAGTAAGTGAGTTAATGAATTAAAAAAAAATGTAAGATAACTTACATTTTTTTTAATTATTTAATAGTAGGGAAGTTACTTTTATTTTCTAATGTAACCACATCATCTATTTCATAATTTGACATTTTGCTATATGCATATGCGGTGTTTAATAGTTTGTCAAAGATATTTATATCTCTTTTTATTTTATCTCAAGTAGTTTCGACCATAAACACATCTCTTTTGTTTATATTTTTTTCCAAAATTTCAGGTAAGACATTTCTTGGTATTTTAGAACCATATTTTTCAACCAAATCAGGCAAGTAGATAACTACAATTCCACATTTCTCAAATATTCCACATTTTTGCATTGCTGCTCTAGCTTCTCAATCTGATATCCTTCTTTTTTTTGTTTCTTCACTAACAAGAAATATTACAACATCAGCACCTTTCATTAGATTTTTCTTTACAAAGTGAACCACATTTTCTTTATTTATAAATGCATCATTAACTACTTCTTCGTTCGAATCTACTAAAGTAAACAATCTATTTTCTCTAAGATTATTACTTTTTACTAATGAATCTTTGTATTTTCCATCTAAATTTTCATAACAGCTAATATATACTTTTCTCATATTTCCTCAATACTGATAACAATAAATATAATACCATATTAAAAAGTGTAAAACATTTATAGGGTCAAATATTTATTAAAAATAAAAGCAAAATAATAATAATTTTAAAAAAATAAATTTATTTCTAATTTTTATAGAATGATTACAAAAATAATATTTATAATTTTTATGGTAGGAGAGTTATATGAACAAAACTTTGTGATTGATAACACAAAATAAAGAGAATACTAATATATTACAATCTAAATACATAATAAAAATGCTGCAAAATGAAGAAATAAATGCCTATGGCGAGGCACAAAAACTTGATGATTCATTAGATAATCAAGATGCTTTTTGAATATCAGTTGATAACAACTTTGATTTTCTAAATTTTTTAGAAAAAACAAGTAAGGAAAATTCTTTTCCATTAATAGGTGGATTTGATGATAAATTTTATTGTTATGATTCTAATGGGAAAAGATCTGATGATGGTAGATGGGGAATAGAAGAAGTTTCGCAATTCATCAATTCAAATTGAAACTTTAATTTAATAGTTTGATCTTCTTTATTTAACAAAAAGGATGAGACATTAGAATTTACTGATGCTAAAACACAAAATAGTGAAAGCAATAAATATGAAACTGAAGTAAAAAATATAGTAACTGAAGAAATAACAATTGACAATAAAAATGAAGAACAACCAGAAGAGCGTTTGATAAATACAAGCAGTGTTAATATTTCAAATGACATAATTAGTAATGAAAGTTTGGTAAATGAAATTAATAAAATTTCAGAAGTTGAAGAAAACATTGCTAACACAACATTTATTAATACAAACTCAACTAGTGAGACATCTAATATTGGGGAATTGTGTGAAGTATGTTTTTCTATTAACTGTAAGTGTGAAAAAGAAGACAACAAATTAATTTCTGAAAATGTTGAAATGTCTTGTTCTCAAAAATCATGTGAATCTTGTACTGGTTGTCAATGGGATTTTGATAGTGAAGATGATTTATACTACAACAGTAACTTCTCTAAAAAATCTTCACCTAATGCACATGAATTAGAAGTAAATAATGATTTTTTATCAACATTAGATTTTAATAAAAACACTTTCTCTGTTGCTGAAGATTCAACTATTATAGAAAAAGAAAACACTAACATATTTGATATAAACAACAATGATTCATTTAATTTTATAGAGCCAAATAAAATAGACGAAGTTATAGAAAATCAGGTAAATATTGCCATTCATGTAGAAGAAAATAAAACAGAATTTAATACAGAAATTTATAACCAAGAAACAGAACACCAAGTAGAAGATTATGCTAGTGATTTTGTAACATCAGAAGATGAGTACATAGAATTTAATGATGAATTATTTGAAGAGCAGACAACATCTATTTCTAATGATGCTCATCCAATATTTTTTGAAGATGAAAAAATTGAAGAAGCAATTGTTGATAGCAAATTGGATGATATAGCAAACGATATTGAGGACATCGAAAAAGAAGAAAAAGAAAAAGAAAAAGAGATGATAAACAAGATAGAAATAGAAGCCAATGTTATGAATATAAACAAAACAGAAACAAGCTCAAGAGATGGAAGAAAAATTTCTGAAAATTTAAAAAGGTTTTTAGAAGAATTAAATAAAGAAAAGAAAAGACTGAAAAAGAAAAAAGAACAAATCCAAGAAAGAAATCAAAAAGCCAGAACGATTTTAAGCAAATAAAAAAAATAAGCAAATAGCTTATTTTTTTTTATTTTTCATTACCTAAAATGGTAAAACCAAACTAGATATTAATGTTCCAATTTTTTTTAGTTCCGAATCATTCATTCCTACAACAACAAATCTGTTAGATGAGTTTAAATTTGATTTTAATTGCTCACAATTGTTTGGGATTATCACAGTATC
>JARHZT010000064.1 GCA_029258015.1 Malacoplasma sp.
ATTTCAGTTAACTATAATAGATTGAATAACTAAATGCAAAATATCAAAGCATAACATAGAGTATATAATTGATTTATTATGAAACATTTTTGATAGAATTCACTTCGACGGAGAATCATATTTCACATTAATAAAATTTGATAAATTTAATGTTAGTTTTAGTAAAAAAGAAAAAGATTTAATAAAGAAATATTTTTCAAAAAAAATTATAGATGTATTGAAAAATACATATAATAATACTTTTGAATGTATAGAAAAAACTTGTTTTCTTTTTGAATTATTCAACATAAAAGATGATTGCATTGAATATTATTCAAAGATAAATAATGAAAAACTAATAGATATTATAGAAAAAATGAATTTTTATATAATCAAAAATAGTTTTACAATTAATGCAATTCTTAGAAATATAAAAAATGAAATAAATTATCTTTGTGATTATTTAGAAAAAAATATGCCATTAAATTGAGAAGTTCTTTTAATCTATAACTATATTTTAGAATTAATGAATAATGATTTAAATGATGTGAGAATAATTAAAATTATTTCAAATATTCAAAAAGAGCTTTTAAAACAAAATGTAGATCGAAATGGAATTTTTATAAATAGAGAAATAGACATAAAAATAAATAAATTTAAAAGTCAATTAATTAAGTTAATAAAATATTCTAGAATTCCAAAAAAAGAATATATTTTGGATGACAGACATCTTCTTTTAAAGATAGAAATAAAATTATTTACTATAAATCTATTTCTTAAAAATAATAAGGAAATAATAGAAAAATTTTTAGAAAACAAAAATGAGAAACAATATCTAAAAGAAATTAAAAAGATAAATAGAGTTATTGAACTATGCAAAATGGAAGATAGTCCTAACCTAATAAATATTAGTTATATAAAGCATAAAAATTTTAATAAATTTAATGTATATGAAATTATTAAACCACTAAAAAAATTATTTAATAGCAAATGCTTATGATTTATAAAATCTGTTATATATTCTTTCAAAAATATTCCTATATTAGAAATATCTTATGATTTTTATAATGACAATAATACACCTACATTCATAGAATTTATTTACAATCTAAAAAAAGAGGGAATAAATGTAAAATCAATATTAAAAGATATATATTCAGAATATGATTTAGTTGATATTTATGATGAAATAATAAGTAAAGATATTAGTTACTTCACAGATAGTGAATATTTTTATTTCAAATATATCTTTGATTGTAAATTGATGAATAAATCTATTGATAATCATATCTTAATAAATAAAAATTCATGAATGAAATCATTAGAACTTTTAAATAAAAATAAAACATTTTACTATCATTGAGTTGATATCTATCATTCATTTCTGAATGATATAACGATTCACCTTAAAACAAATAGTATAAATTCATTATTTGCAATTTTGTTTTCGAATCAGAATTTTAATATTATTAAATCTCTAAAATTAGGTGTTATGCATACATACTTTAGAGATAATTTTTGTTTGAATGAAATAAGTCAAATTGAAAAAAATATATTTCCTATAATAGATTTAGATAAATGGATAGAGATATTCAAAGAAGAATTATTAGACTATGATTCTTATTATGAAAATATGAAAATATTTAATAAATTAATTTCTAATTCAAATAACAACAGATTAACTTTAACTACAAAATATTATGAATTAATCGAAAAATTAGATGATAGTCTTAATTGAATATATAGTTCAAGTAATAACAAAGAATGTGGTTACAATAGTGTAAAGTCATCTATTTTACTTATTAAAACATTTTTTACATTAGATAAACTTGAATATTTAGGTTACGAATGAAGTAATCAATTTTATGAAATATTTAGTGATATAGATATAAATGATAATAATGCATTTGAAAAATCAATTAAATTATTCATAGATAATGTATAAAAAACACTAGTGATAAAAACTAGTGTTTTATATTTTTAATAATATTTTTATATCTTCACAAATTGTTTTTCTTACTCAACCACTTAAATATTTTCATGCATTAAATTTAACAAAATCAATAACTATATAATCATAGAAGTCATGATTATATTCATCATTGTAACCATGTGGGAAAATATAATTTTTGTTTGGATCTTTATATTCTTGAGAAAATATCTTTTTATCATATCCTAGAAGCTGTTTTTTCTTTGCATCTCAATTAATAAACCTAACAATAACTTTTTTATCATTTAATGAAAGTATTGTTTTTTTATCATTGTATGAATTATTAATACCTGTAAAATATGTTAATCAATTAAATCGTTTTTCGCCTAATACTTTTATTAATTCATCAATATTTTCTAATTCAAAACATGTGTTACCATTTATATTTGACTTATTATATTTTTTTAGTTTTTTATAAATATCTAATACATCTAAATTTTGAATTCTTTCTTCTTTGATATTACTTATTTCTTCAATAGATCATATTCTTTTTTTATTAGATTCAAGATTTTTTAAATATTTAGAATACATCATATATTCATCAGGGAATTTAAATGAATTTAAAGATAAATTGAATTCATCAACTGAATCTGTATGTTCTAACAAATAAAATTGATATCTAGATATAGAATCTAATATTTGATAATAATCTTCATATTTTTCATTAATAGCTACAAAGTTATTATTTTCAAAATCTTTTCTATATCCTAATCATCTAGCTTCTTGCAATATTAGTGAACTAGATTTTTTTGATGTATCTGAATATAAATAACAAACTGATAAATCTTTGAATGTTAAACCTCTAGATACTTTATTTGAACCTATTATTATTTGTGCAAATTTATAACTTAGATTATCTAAATCAATTTGAAATTCTTCTTTAATAGAATCTTTATCACTATTAAGTGTTTTTATTATTAAATTTTCATCTATTTTTATAGTTTTTAAAAATTCTTTAAAACCTTTAGCGTCTATTTCTTTATAAAAATATAAATTATTAACATCATTAATATATTTATTGATTTTTTTGTCAGAATTATTAGTTAATAATGCTTCAACAAATATATGCACTTTTTTTCTTAAAATATTTTGTGTTTTAATCTCTTTTTCATAATTAATAAGAATAGTTGGAAGATTATTCTTGTTATCTAAAGTTCTTATATATCAATTAATAAAAAATACTATAATTGCATCTATTAAATTTTCTGGAATATTAAATTTTTCATCATTTTTTTCAAAATTCCGTTTATTAATAATATTCACATTATTCTGGTTATTAATAGTATTGGTAAATTTTTTAATTCCAAAATATTCTTTTGGATGATTAAGAGATATTATTCTTTTTGGTCTTAGTAATTTATCATTAATTAATGTGTTATCAAAGGGTGTTGCTGTAATTGGAAAATAACAACATTTTATCTTTGATGCTTCTTTTATGATGTCAGATAAGTATTCACTTATTACTCCACCTTCTTTAGGTGAAGCAACATCACATTCATCATCTATAATAACAATTCTTTCATAACCCTTAAATTTCTTTAATTTATCTCTTAACTCTCTTAAATGATCCTCTTGCTTTAAAGCTATAAAAAACGAAGGAAATTCATTTATATTTTCTAAATTTTTATATTCAACAAATTCATAAAATGGATATGTTTTATTTATTGTTTTAAATTCATTAATCATTCTAGTTTTTGTTTGATTTAAAAGGTTTGAATTATTATTTGATAAAACAATAAAAAT
>JARHZT010000075.1 GCA_029258015.1 Malacoplasma sp.
TAGAACAAGAAATTTTAAGATTTAGTTTGTTCATTTTTCTTAAATCATCTATATATTCATTTATCAACGCAAGAGATGGAACGCATATAAAAACTTTTTTGTTAAATCTTTGAGAATAATATAGTGCGGATAATCTTATAATAAGTGATTTACCAAAAGAAGTAGGCATTTTAAATATTCAATGCTTCATAGAAATCATTTTTTCAAAAACATTCATTTGATCAATACTAAATAAATATTTTTTATTCGAGACAAAATCTAGATTTTTATTTCAAAACTCATTAGATTTTTCATATATTTTTGAAATAATTTTGTATTTACTATCACCAGTATTTATGTAATTAAAATTTTCTAAAATCAGTAATAAACTATATAATTTTTGTTTGATTTTTTTATCCTGTGTTTCCAATAAGGTTACTAGTCTATTGTTAAAAACTTCTATTAAATCATTATAAAATTCTTTTCCACTATCATTATCTGTTGGCAATGTAGCAAGCGAAAAATAAAAAATTAATTTGTCTAAAAATATACATTCTGATGATTCATTCTCTAAAATTGTAATCAATTTACTCTTCATATATTTCTTTCATCTTTTTAAATAAATGGTAATATGTGTTTCTTTTTAGCACTACATTTGAAGCAAAAATTTTTTCATATTTGTTAATTTCACCACATTTTCTATTTAAATTATTACTACATGAATCTGTTGATATAGTTCCAATATTAACTATATTAGTAATTTTGTCAGTTTCTCATTTTTCAAAATCACCATATATGTAATTTAAATCAAAAAGTTTTTTTCCAAAAAAATCCCTTATGTTTTGTTTTAAAACATCACTAATTATGTCCATATTATCTTTATCTAAATCTCCTATATTATTTACTCAGAACATTTTTTCAATAACTTGTGATTCTTGATTAATTCTTTCTCTTGAACCATTATCAAATGATTTTAATGCTTCAATTCATTTATCAATAGGATTAGAATCTTTAATTAGTCAGTCCTCATCTAACTCATCATCTGAAAAACTAGTTTTTAATTCGTTTATTGGTTTATATGATTTAACCTCAAGAACAGACACTCTTAATCCAATATATTTATCATCATTATTGTTGTCTAATAAATACACTTCTTCATATCCATCGCCTTTCACAAGGAAATTATTACCATGCAAGATAGGAAAAAAATTTTTATAGTAAAACAAGAAATTTAAAATAACCTCCACAAGAAAATGATATTCACGATCAGAAAATAATATTTTCCTATTAAACTTATTAGTTGTTTTTTTTAAACTATTAAAGAATTTTTTTATTTTTGGAGTTTCCAAAATTTTTATCATTTCATTATCATCTAATTCAATAATCTCTATTTTCTCTGAATTAAATGAAACAAACTCACTTCTTTTTTTATTCACAAATCCTCTTTAGTGTTATTTTTTATATAAATTATTTTTTATGTATTTAAAATATATATAACAAATTTATATATATAATTATTAATTATTATCTATTTATTGGACACTTATGTATAGTAGTAATCATATGAAAGAAGCAATTGATTTTTTAGACTCTAATATTTATAGATTAGATATTCCAAAAAAATATATTTCATCATATTATTTTGAAGAAGAAATAATAAAGTTTTCTCATTTCTATTTTTATAAATATGACTATTTTAATAATCTTGGAATAAGCTATGAAGACCATGAATATATTAATAATGAATTTGAAAGATTTTTAGATAAAAAATCTAAAATAAAGAAAATATTAAATAAAGTATCATCTTTCTTATATGATGCATCAAATAAAAATATTGATGAAATTCCTTCTGTTTTATTTAAACATTTTGACTTAGACAACAAAAAACTTATTGAGTATATTATAGAAAAGTTAGGCAATTATAATATTGCAAAAATCGAAGACAATGTTTTAATCTTTAATGATTTTGTTAAAAACCAATTTTCTGATAATAAAAACACATTTAAACAATCTGAATCCGCTATAGAAATTGAAGACTCCATAGATTTATATATTGATAATATCATTCAAAATATAGAGTACTTCTCAATAGAATCATTTTTTAACAACAATAAAGACTTTTATGAAAAAGAAAATGGTCAGCTAATTATAGACATGATTTCAGGAAAAACACTTAAAGCTGTTTCTGACCAATACGATTTTTCATACACAGAAATAAAAGACATCTTAAAAAGTTTTTTTAAAAATGAAAATAAATTTCCAGAGTATTATTTGAAATATTTTGTTGGTCCATTAGAAAATTGAACTAAAAAAGAACTTATATCTGTTTTGGACCTATCAGAAATATCTTTAAAATATTTGGAATTAGTAGATAAATATACAACATTGCCACCAAAATATAATTGCAAAAATGAAGAAAAATCATTAGAGTTTGTTAATGCAGTTAAAAAGAAATTTAATATGAGAGTTGATTTTTATGATTGCTCAATAATTGACTATATAGAATTCATTTACAAAAATCAAAAAGAAGAAAAAACAAAAATAAATTATTTTATAGAAAAATTAAAAGGTGAAACATTAGAAAGTATTGGATCAAAAAACAATATAACAAGAGAAAGAGTTAGACAAATAATCTCTAAAGTTTTAGAAAAAATACCTCCATTAAAAGAAAATCAATATTTTTATTTAATAGAAGAATATAATGTTCCTTATGAAATTTTCAACAATATAACAGGATTAACAATATATTCATACAATTACATTAATCTAGTAACAAATAAACAAAAAAATCAAAAAAATTTATTAGAAATACTAAATTTAACTGATGATAATTTTAGAAACGAATACTTAAGAAATAATAATTTAATAATCATAGATGACAAATTAGTATCATTAACTAAGAAAAATATAATAGATTATTTAATTCAAAAAATTAATTCAAAAGTACATATTAGTGAATTTGTAAATCTATTAAAAAAAGATTTCCATAATTTATATGAAAACTGAGATGATGAAAGATTAATTAATCATTCTGTTTCATCAATATTAGAAAGATCTATGAAATCATTATCATCATTGAATTTTAATTATAGATATTATGATATAAATTCATTTTTAAATAATGAAGAATGAGTAAACAAAATGAAGAATATATTAGACATTAATGAAGGATGCTATTCATCTAACTATTTCTTTAAAAAGCATAATGATTTCATGAATGAAATAGATATAAAAAGTGAATATGAATTACATAATTTATTAAAGAAAATATCTATAGAAACGAAACTATTTTCAAATATTGAATTTTCTAGAATGCCTACTATGTTGTTTGGAAAAACTAATAGAAAAGATTTTTTAGTAAAAATTCTAAATACATTAACACCTATTAAGATAGAAGATTTTGCAACATATCTAGAAAATAATTATGGTTTCAATAAAGTTTCAATGATTGCAAATCTACCAAATGAGTTATCAGAATATTTAATTTCAGATCTTTTAGCTATAGATTTGAAGTTGGATGAAAGTCTTTTATTAAAAATAACCAATATATTCAACAATAAAGAAGAAATCGTTCTATCAAAAAATGATGTATTAAATATTTTTGATAAAAATTCAATTCCTGAATATTGTTTCAATTCAATTTATTTTAAAGATACAAAATATAATGTGGGTATTTCATACATAATAGACAAAAATTGGACAATAGAGAAATTGAAATGAGATATTTTAAATAAAAAAAGAAGTTTTGATAATGATTTAATAAGTTATTTAGATAGAGCAACCACAACATTGTTTTATGAAGAATTATTAAACTTTGAAGTTATTGAGATAGAGCCTCAAAAAATAATATTATTTGAAGACTTTTATAAGAATACTGGTATAGATAAAGATCAAATTTTACACTTAAATAACGAAATAGAAAAGTTCTTGAATATAGCAAGAATATTGAGTTATGAAAATGTTGTTTCGTTATTAAAACCTAAATGTGAAATATTAAGATCTAATATTGATATTTTTACACTTAAGAAGATGATATCTAGATCAACAAAAATATTACTTTATGAAAAATCTAAATTAATTTTCTTTTTAAACAAAAAAGACAATGTTGATTTTAAAGAATGAATGAAAAATATTATTAATAATCAACCAGATATTTCAATAGAAAATTTAGTTGCTGTAATTAACAAAAGATTCTTATTTAACATTGATTCTCCAACTCTCTTAAAAATTATTTCAGAATTTGATGGAATATATTTTGACAAAGAAAAAAATTGCATAAAATCGATTTAATAAAAAGTAATTAGCAGCTAAAACTATATATAATAAATTTATATATACATGGATTTACTATGTAATTTAAAGAATTTGTTAAAGGAAATTAATTAAAAAAATGAAGAACATAGATAAAATAAATAACTGTTTTAAAGAAATTTTTTATGATGAAATTCAAGAAGGAAATAATATAGATGAAAATGTAAAAAAACTTATTTTCTTCAATTCAATAAACCATTATGAAAATCAAAAATCATTTCAAGAACTTCACGATGAAATTCAACATGAAAATAAAAAACTTTTCTTTTCTATTTCTAAACCAATAGATAATGATGGCGATACTGCTTTCTTTTCTTTTTTATACTATCCTGAAAAAGCAGGAACAAAATTAACAACTAAAGATATAAAAGAAATTTTACAATCTTCATCAAAAGCTATTATGGAAACAGAAGAATATATAGATTCTGATAATATTGATATAACATTGTACACAAATGCAGCTTCTTCAAGTAAATCATTTAAAAAGGAAGCTAATGATTATGCTGCAGATTTTATAAGCAAAAAATCAAACATCAATATAAAAACAGAAAAAGAAATGTTTGAAATGTATGAAAACTTGAGAAACAAAGAAACTTGTGTGGATGCTTTTGAGTTTCATATAGATAAGACAGGAAATGTTTTAAAATGTCCTGAAAATAATGCTATTGAATCTATTATGGTTAATTTAGATTCAAGATCTATTCAAGAAATATATAAACTTAAAGGCATTAATAATGGACCTTTATACTATTCAAATCTTAGATATTATGTAAAAAATAAATCTATTGATTCTGATTTAGAAGACTCTATAAAAAACCCTAATTTATTCTGATTATTAAATAATGGTATTGTTATTATTTGTGAAAATTATGAATTAACAAATAATAGTACAATAAAACTTTATAATTTTTCATTTGTAAATGGTGGTCAAACAACTCATATGATAGGAAATGCTGAAAAATTAAAAGAGTTTTATGTGAGTTCAAAAATAATAAAAGTTGACAAAATAAATGATGATACTGATGATACTGTAGATAAAGATAAAGAAACAGATTCAATAGTTGAGAAGGTATCAATAGCAACTAATAAACAAAAACCAATAAAAGAAAAAGACTTGATTGCTAACTCAGCCAATATCTTAGAACTTGGACGTTCTATGAAAGGACATAATTTAGTTTTGATTTCTAAAAGAGGTCAAAAAATTTCTGAAGTTTTCAAAAAGTATCCATACAGAAAATTCCAAATTGATGATCTGTTACAAATAATGTCATCATTTGCACTACAACTTCCAGGTACAACTAAAAGTCAAAAGAGTAAGTTATGAAAAGAACCATTATTGTCTAGAATTTATGAAAGCATAGAAGTAAAATATCTAGAATCTCTAAATATAATTTACATTAGAACACAAGCTATCTTAAAAGAATTAAGAGCAGATCCTGCATTGAAAAACTTTTGAAGCATAATTAAAACTGGAAAATTCTTTATATTTGCAATGATAGGTTTCTTCATTAAATTTAAAGACAATAAACAACAGTTATCAAAAATATTAGAAAAAAATAAAAATGATTACAAAGAATTCTCACTTCAATTTGAAGAAATAGAATTCCCAGACCTATCTCATTTAACTTATGAAGATAATCCAAAGGTTTTTGATGAAAATTTAAAATCACTTATATCATTTATAACTAAACTTATTTACATAAATAACAAAGGTAAAGATGGAGATGATGAAACAAAAAGTGAATTTTCAAATGTTTCAAAAACAGACAAAAACTATCTTCTGATATTATATGAAATAGTTTCATCTATCAACTTAGTTCATCGTGAGTTTGAATACATATTTACATCATTAGAAAACATGATAAAGGCGTAACAAGTGGATTTCTTATTTGATAACGAAAGAAAGATTTATGATGCTTTCAAAGATACGTTAAGACTTAATTTTAAATCATCTGATGAAAATGATTTTTTAACTATGTTTGAAAGAATAAAATCAAAAACAGAAAAAATAAATGAAACTATAGAGAATAATTATACTGATAAAATGACTATTTTGATGGCTGGTTATGTGCAGTCAGGAAAAACGACAAATTTTATATCACTAATATCTAAAAGATTAGATTATGATTGTAATTTTTGTATTGTTTTTTGTGGTGTTACAAATGAACTATATTCCCAAAATAGTAAAAGATTGGAGCAATACTTTACAAGCGAAGATGATTTATGTGTAAAGAATAATATATCATTCCATAAGTTAAATAAAGGCACAGACTTTGAAGAAATAAAAAATGATTTAGCAAATGGAAAGAAAATAGTTATAGCAATGCTTAAAAATCATTCAACCATTAATAAACTAGCAGAAAGAGTGTCAAAATTTAAACATCTTCTTAAAAAACCAATGATTGTTGATGATGAAGGTGATCAGCACAGTTTTAGTAACATACATTCAATTTATAAAAACGAAAGAAATTCAACAACATACGAAAAAATAAAAAAATTATTAGAAAGTATGGATAAGTATTTGTATGTAACAGTTACAGCTACTCCATATGCAAGCATAGTAGCTCCATACACATATCTTGGTGAATCAAATTTTTTAAAACCTGATTATGCTTTCACAATTGAGGCCGGAAAAAATTATTTTGGTATAAGTGATTTCTTATCAGGAAACGAACAATCTCCAATTTTAGAGATGATTGATGAAGATGATAATGAGTTGCAGCAAATGTTTGATGAGCATGTTATATGTGATTCATTAAAAAAATCATTATGCTATTTTTTATTTAATGGATTGGTATTTCACAATAAAATATCTAAGACTAAACAATCAGCATCTATGCTTATCCATGTTCATACAAACAATAATGAAAATATTGCTATTTCTGAAATAATTCAAAATTATGTTCATGTAAAAATGAAAGCAAAATTAAAGAAGTTGGATTCTGATGAATCTAAATGAATACAAGAAGCTATAGATGAATATAACTCTAACATGAAAAATGAAAATGAAAAGACATCTTATGAGCATTTTATCAATGCTTACAATAAAAAAGAGTTATGAAATCAATTTGATATTCAAGTTATTATAGGAAATAACAAAATGAGATCACCAAATAAAATCTACAATATTTTGATAGGTTCTAAAAAATTGGATAGAGGAAATACAATCAATAATTTAATTATTTCTTATGTTTCAAAAAGAAACAAAACAGAAGGTAGTATGGATACTATTTTACAAATGTGTAGATGGTTTGGTTATAGAGAAAAATATAAATATTTATTAAAAGTATGACTAACAAATGTTTTGATGAATGATTACATATCAATAGCAGAAGCTGATGTTAAAGTTATGGATAAAATAGTAGATGGAGAAATGGAAAAATTTAATTTTCAAAGATCTTTATATATTCCGCAACATGATTATGGTGTTTTAAAAGGAACTAGAGCTACTGTAGCAAAACAAAATATATATGAAATAAGTAATAAGTATATATATGATAATCGTTTCGTAGAAAATGTTCGTTATCAAGAAATAAATAGAGATACAAAATTATTCTTTGATAAAGTTGTTAATAAAATAAAAGAATATGAAATTGATCTTAAAACAATAAGTGATAATTTAGATAGATATCCAAGTACTGAATTTAATACATTTAGTGATTTTAAAGAATCATTTGGAAAGTTTAATATAAAAAGCGTTTTAAAGGGTTTGTATTCAGAAAATAATTTTATAGATGTTGAATTATTTTATAACTTTTTAGAAAAGAAATATAAAGACAAAAAAGTTGTTTTATCAATAATGACGAAAAATATTAATTCATCAATAGAAAATTTAGAACCTAGAGAAAGAACATATTGCAAATCAACAAATAGAATATTAGCCTTAGAAAAAGGGCGTAATTATAATGGGTATGTTGGTGATAAGTATTGATTTAAAGTTAATCCAGACATATTGTTCATTCAAATTCATAAAATTGCTTTAAAAAGCAATAATGAAATTTTAGAGTTAAATACCGGAAACCCTAATGATAAGTACATTTATAAAATACTAATTTCTGCAAATGATGTAATTTACAGAAATGTATAAAATATTGTTGCAGATTAAAAAAAGTTAATCTTAATTGATTAACTTTTTTTACTATCTAATTCTTCCGTCTTTTTCTTTTGCATCATCATCGAATACATATGCACTACGAATTCTTGATGAATGATCTTTATTATTAATTGAATAATTTGTTGTATCTGAATGTTCATCATTGCTTTTATAATTTCCGCTTCTAAATATAGAAATTATTGCAGTTTGGAAATTCATATAAGTTGCAAACTCTAGCATATACATATTTCCTAAACTTATCATTTGCATTAATAATGCTATAGCACTTACAGATATTAATGGAATATTTGTTACATCTACAGAAATATAACTGCCAAAAGGTCCTGCATGACTATTAAAATTAACTACATAATCTGTAATATCTATTACTTTTAAAGGAATAAAGATTGCTACTAAAAACAATAAGCTTCCTATTATGTTTGTGATTAAAGAAGTAATTCTTCATGCTTTGATTTTATTATCTTCTCTTGTTTGATATTGTTTTCTATAATGTTCATAAAAAATACTACCTTCTCATGAATTTAAATCAGTTATTTTTCAAAAATAATAAAATCCAAGATTGTAAACTGCTATAGCAACTATTCCAAAGGGAATTGTTAAATACCCCATAATATCAAACTCATAATCATAATTAGGATTACCTACTTCAACATTTTTGTATTTTCAATAAAGTAGTGAATCAACAACTATTTCCTTATCATTATATGTTCTTAGATTTAAACTACCTAAAAAACTTAGTAGTATTAATAAAGTAAATAAACCTATTCCTAAAAACATTCCTATCGTTATTAATGTAGCTGTTAGTCTTGCATATTTACTTAATTTGACTACATCTTTATTTTCACAAAATAATGGATCTTTTTTCATTCTGCAATATTCTTCAAATGTAATACCATATCTATTTTCAGACATGTTTATAAAACTTCATGCAATAAAATATTTTATTTTTGACATTATTAATCCTTGATGTATAAACTCAGAATACTAAATCTCTTTAATAATTGAAATTATAAAATATAAAACTTGTATAAACAATTTTAGAAATTAAATATTTTATTTTTAATAATCAATATAATTATTTATTCATTATAAATTTCATTGTCTAATACATGTTTGCTTTTAATATTAGGAAAATCTTTTTTATTATCTACTTTGCTCTCTACTTCAGAGTCTTCTCTTTTTTTTAATTCATTTTTATAAATAGAAACTATTATACACTTAAACTTTTCACATGTTATATTGCACAATCAACACAATAATAAAATACCGATTATATGTATTACTGCAGCTGATAATAAAACAAAAATAAATGATATACTGGCAGGTTCTAAATAAATACGTGTATCATTTGGTTCCACATAATTTGTGAAATTGACTATATATTCTGTTAAATCTGCAGGTATTAATTGATCAATTATTACAGCAATAAACAATATTGTTCCTATTATATTAATTATTAATGATGAAATTTGTAGAGCTTTTATTTTTGTATCATTGCTTTCTTTATATTCTTTTCTATAATTTTCGTAAAAAATACTTCCTTCCCACCTTTTCACATCTGTTATTTTTCATAAATAAAAATATGATAAATAATAAAAACTAAATGTTAATATTCCAATCATTATGATTGAGTAACCCATAATATCCAGTTCATAATCATAATTTGGATTTCCTATTTCAACATTTTTATATTTTCAACTTGAGAATGAATGTACTTCTAATTTCAAACCATCATGCGAATGTCATATTAAATCTATTTTTGAAACTAAAATCAATAATTTCAGTAATATAAATAATGCTGATGCTAAAACAATTGCTATTATGAAAAAAGTGCTTGCTAACACATCATATTGATGTAGTTTAACCATATTATCATTTTCATAAAAAAATGGGTCTTTTTTCATTTTACGATATTCTTTTGGTGTAATACCATATTTGTATTTAGTTGAATTTAAAATACCACATAGAAGAAACATATTTGTATCAAACATAATAAATCCTAAATTTTATAATTTTAAAAAATTAAATTTCTTCAACATTGTACTATTATAAAATAGAAAACTTGTATAAACAATTTTTAAAAATAAAATATTTTATTTTTTAACACCTAATTTAATTAATTCTTCATAAATGTTTCTATTTTTATCATGACTTCATATGCCAAATGAAGTATTAAAAGATGTTAGTAAGGGATATTGAAAATTCATATCTACTAATTTCTTAATACATTTAAAATATTCATCTTTATATTTTTTAGCTTCGCTAGCTAAATTTCTTTGATACTCTCTTTTGTATTCTATTCCACTAAATATATCATTTAATTCAGGTACTAAAAAATTGATTATTCCACCAACACCACATAATTCATTTTTATTTTGATTAGGATTTGGATATTCTACTATTTTTATATGTAATAATAAGTGTTCTATTAAATTACAATAAACTAATCTATCTGCCTTTTGATATTCAAAAGGATTTAATCTAGCATATTCAACAGTAGATAGCATAATAGCTTTATCTTCATCAATGTGATGAATAACTAATCCTTCTTTAGTTCTAGTGTTTTTAGGGTTTCTTGATTTATATGTATCATTTATAAAATATGAGTATTTTGGAATACCATATTTATTTTGAAGATGTATAACCAACTCATCATATGTTAAGTCTAAAAGTTTATCTATATTCATATTATAATAATTCTATATTGAGGGGTTTATTATGAACAATAATTTTTTAAGTTTTTCAATAATTGTTCCCTACTATAATTCATCTGCTTATATAGAAAAGAATTTATCATCTGTTATAAATCAAAACTATAATAAAAAACTTATTCAAATTATTGTTGTAGATGATGGAAGTAGTGAAGATGCATCAAGCATTATTAAAAAAGTTGAAAGTAAATATAATTTTAAAATTGATTTTTACAAGAAGAGCAATGGAAATTGAGGATCAGTTATAAATTATGTAGTTCAAAACAAATTAATTAAAAATGATTTAGTTATGGTTTTAGACTCAGATGATTGTTTAAAACAAAATTGTTTCGACTATGTAAATAAAAATATTAAAGATTCTTCTATATATGCTATTTCTTATAAAAAATGAGATGGAAATAAAAAAGAATCTTTTACAATATGTCCTTTCTGACAATTATCTTCGAATGTAGATCCTAAAAGAAAGAAAAGTCCTTTTTGTACTCCACTAGCTTTCTTTTATAAAAAAGACTTATTTTATGAATTAAAACCATTAAAAGAAAATATGTTTTATCAAGATAATATATTATTTGCACAACTTGTAAATAAATCAAATAAAATACGTTTTACTAAAAAAGCATTCTCACTTTATTTCTTTAAAAGACAAGGTAATTCTATAAGTTTAGAATGAGATGAAAAAAGATTAAACCAAGAGTTAGATACATGTAATTCATTAGTAGAACTTAATTGAGAAGAAGTTGCAATTTATAAGTTATCTGTAAAGAAATTTAGACAAGCATGTGATAAGTACAATAAAAAATTAGAAATCAGAAGAGAAGTAGAATTTACTTTCTTTCCATGATTTCTAAGACCATTTTTTAAATTGTTTTATTTAACTACATTAAAAAAATATGTAACTATTATTTCATAATAAATGAATCCATTAGTTCAAATAGGTGATTAGCTTCATTCATATCAAATGATAATATATGAGTACCTTTTTCAAATATGTAGTATTTATTATTTTTAAGGTTAGGAAATTTATTTTCTAACCTTTTTATTTTGCTTTTTCCCATTAATGCATCTTCAAGACTTTGAATATAAACTAAGTTAAGATGTTGTTTATTTTCTAAAATTTCATAAAGAGTTTTTCACGCTTTTTTTAATGCATATCATGAAGCGATAATAACTTTATTATCCCCTTCTTTTTTCATATTCTGAATCTTAATAGCCCTATATAAAATTTTGTTATTTGTAAGTTGTTCTGGGAAAAATGATGGTGATTTAAAATTAATATTAAATAAGAATGTCATTAAGATTTTTATAGAAGTTAAAAATTGTCCTTCTTGTTTATCTAGATCATTTCCTTTAGCACCACCTGGCATATTTCAAACAAAAACACCAGAGATTAATTGCGGATATTTATTATAGAAAATAATAGATAAACTAGAACCAAATGATTCTCCAATAAGGTATATTTCTTTGTTTGGATATAAAACATTTAATTGTTTTATTACATTAAAAATATCTTCTATATAAACATTATAGTTTTTAGATGATTTAGCTTTATTATCTCCTCATTGTCTATGGTTAAAAGTTATTAAATATTTATCATCAAAAGTTTTATTATCAAAATATTTAATACTACTTTTATCACCATTTAAACCACTTATAAATAAGCATATTTTGGATGTTTCTTTTTTAGGTTCAATAATAATTAGTTCTAAATCATATGGAATTTTAATCGTTGTTTTCTTTATTCTATTTTCATCAAAAGATTTCATTTAAACACCTTTTAAAACCTTATTCTTGTCTTTATTTTTTACTATTATAAATTCAATTCCTTTAGCTATTGCAAATAAAATACCAATCATTGCTCCAAGTTGCATTGTAAAGAATCTTCATATAAATATAGAATCATTTATAATAGTTTCATTTATTTTAGAATTACTTAATAAAATTTTCAAGATTATTTGCAGCGTTCCCTCAGAACCCGGAAGAGGTACAAAATTATTAGCTGTTGTACCTATGTTAGTGTAGTTAAAAATATCTCAGAAATTAATGTCATTTACACCCACTATTAATGCAAATGAAAAGTACATCATTAAGTAATATCAAATGTTATAAAATACAAAATTTAAGAATGTTAAGGTAACTATTTTAATATCTTTCAGTTGTGTTACTACCTCATTTTTAAATTCACCATCTTCTATAATTTCTTTTTTTATTTCTTCTTTAGATTTATGTTTTAGTTTAAATAATTTTTTTATTTTATGAAATACTAAAGAGAAAAAATAATGGGTTTTTTTAGTAAATACTAAAACTAAAAATGATACTAAAACAACTATATCCATTATCATTCCTACAATTAAAAATCAGAATGTGAAGTTGTTTGTAGCAATATTTTCTAAACTTGTTAGTTTAGTACAATACCAAATAAATGATGGTCATGTAACAACCATAGCAGAAACTTGTCCTATTAAAGAAGAAGCTAAAACTACAGCACTTGTTTTTTTAAGATCTTTTATTTTTTTATTTAAAAAATAAATAATATATGGTTCACTTCCAATAGATGAAGGTGTAATAGATACAATAAGAACTATTGTAAATGTCATTTGCATTCATTCATAAAAACTAAAATGTAAGTTATTTTTCCTAAAATATAAATAAAAATAACACATTGAGGTTAATACTTTAACCATTGGATATCCAATAAGAATAACTAAAAAAATAAATTGATAACTACTTATTTGAAGACCACTACCAATATTATTTATTAAACTTACTATATCTATATTTAAGATAAATATAATTGTTAGTATTAAAAGAATTAATGTAAAAACAAAGAATATTGAAAAATAAATTATCTTGTTTTTCGTAAAAAAACCAGAATCTTTATTGATATCTACCTTATTATTCATTTAACACCTCTATAATTGAAAAAATTATTTTCACGAGAAAAATAATTTGTTAAAAATACCTATTTTAGTTTGTTATTTAATATTGTAATAATTTATTAATTATATACCTAAGTATATAAAGTATGTGTTTTTTATAATTTCAATTGCTAATTAGATAATTTAAAATATTTTTATTAAACAAATATAATATATACAAGAATGGAAATATAGATTTAGATCATGAATAAAAAAATCAAGATTCTAGTATTAGGTGGAAAAGGGTATATTGGGACCTGTTTGATTGATTTAATCAAAGATAATGAAAATTTTTCAAAGATTATAGTTATAGATAAGAACAAGAATAAAAATTTAGAAGTAAGAAGTAATAATGTAGTTTATTACTCTTTTAATTTCTCAAACTTAAGAAAAACACACAGAATAATTAGAAA
>JARHZT010000080.1 GCA_029258015.1 Malacoplasma sp.
AATTAATTTAATTATACAAAAATAAAAATATAAAAAAAATACCCAGGGGGTAAAAAAAATAAACCTATTGGTTTAAAAATTCATTTATAAAATTTGCGATAGCATCTGAGTTATTATCCTCTATTATGTGCTTTGCTATTTTTTTTAATTCAGGATGTGCATTCCCCATAGCAATAGAATTTGGAATGTTTTTAAACATTTCATAATCATTCATTGAATCACCAAAATAATAAACATCATTAACATCATCAATATCTAATTTTTTCTGTAATGTTAAAAACCCCGTTCATTTTGATGTGTTGTGAGAATAAATATCAACAAATCCCTTTAGCGCACTTGATAAATTACAATAATTGTTTTTATTTTTTAATTTATCAAAAAGTCTCATAAATTCATATTCATCAATAACGTCTGAGAATTGAGTCAAAGTAAAAACAGGTATAGCTTCTAAAAATCTTTCAACTTTTTCTATTCCTAAATTAGACATGTCTATACTGTTTTTTAAAAATGGTTGAAATGCTATTTTTCCTTCCTTGTTAGCACAATAAAAATAGTTATCGGTTTTTGAATATATCAAAAAACTAGATTCATATTTTTTAGCTTTATCAATAAAAAATCTTATAACTTCTTTATTTAATGGTTCAGAGTTTTCTATTACCTCATTTTTTTCAACATCATATAAAAGACCACCATTACAAATAATTGAATAATGATCAGCATCTATAAATTTAATTTCAGAAATAGCTAATTGATAGCTCCTTCCTGTAGCAATCATAAATTTATGTCCTTTTGCCTTTGCATTATTAATTGCTTCTATACTTGAATAATTAATAAAATGTCTACTATTTAGTAATGTTCCATCCAAATCAAAAATAAAGTATTTAGTTTTCATTAGTTTTCCCCCCATAAAAATCACTAATATTTTTTAGTGCTTTTTCTGAATTTATTTTTTTGAAAATACCAAACAATATTTTAGTTAACACGAAATCACATGCACTATTTTCTCTTAATACAAATTCTAATTGTTTAAATCATTCTTCATTGTGATAAAAACAATCAAATTCATTATTTAAAATTAAAGAGAAATATTTTTTAGAAAAATCGCTTGATGCTGCACCGTTAGTAATAGTTGATTCAAGTTTACTTAAATCAAGATTTTTAAATTTAGCATATTCAATCGATTCTACTGTACTTAAATAAGAACCAACAACTGATAAATCTCTAACTTGTCTTCCTAATTGACCATTACCAGAATGCCCAGCATAGTAAACAACTCCATTAAGTGAGTTAAAAAGTTTTTTATACTTTTCAAAAATTTCTTTTTTACCACCAACACAAAAGTAATTTATAGCAACATCACCTTCGTCATTATCATAAACAATAGGTGCATCTAAAAATTCCATACCTAATTTATTATTAGCTATATATTTAGCTAAATTTGCAGAACACACTGTTAAATCAATACATGTAAGTTTTTTGGGAAATTTATTTAAAGCTTCTAGTATACCTTTGTTTTCATAATACAATTGATAAACAGATTCAGAACCATTTAACATAGTAAAAATAACATCACATTTTTTTACTAAATCTTCAACTGATTCTAACGGTATTAAACCATTTTCAATAGCTATGCTCATCTTTGAAAAAGTTCTATTATAGCCATAAACTTCATGACCATAATGTATTAAATTATTAACTAATTGATTCCCTTTATTTCCAAAACCTATTCATCCAATTTTCATTAAAATGCCTCTTTTTCTTTTTCGAAATGTTTATATATTGCTTGAGTACCTAAATTATTATTTTTAGGTTCTAATGATACAAATTTTTCATAAGTTTTTAAAACTTGGTTAAGACCATATAAATTCTTAACACCATTTTGTCTTATTAAATTCAAATCCTTTATAAAATGTTTTATAAAAAAACCTGGCAATAAATCGCCATCTAAAATTTTTGGACCATTATTATCTATTTGCCAACTACTTGCATTTGTTTCTTTCAACATTTTTAAAACTTCTGTTGTTTCTGCTTTATTAAATTCTAATAAGTTAATAATTTCTGCATTTAATAATGAATTAATACCAACAGATATTTGGTTTGATAATTTAGCATTTTGTCCGCTTCCAGCAGCACCAAAATAATCTATGCTATTACCTAATATTTGTAAAATAGGTAATACTTTTTCATAAATTTCAAAATCTCCACCAACCATTATAGATAATGTTCCATCAGTTGCACCTTTTTCTCCACCTGAAACAGGAGCATCAAGTATTTTGATTTTTCATGGATTATCATAAAGAATTTTTGCTAATTCAGGACTAGATGTAGTCATATCCACACATATAGCATTTTTATTAGCATGCATAAAAATACCATTTATCTCATTTAAATATACATTTTTTAAGTCACTAGGATATCCAACCATAGTAAAAATAATGTCAGCACTTTTTACAGCATCCACAATATTTTTACATTTAAAAAAATTTGTATGTTCTATATCTTCTATTTTTTCATAAGTTCTATTATATCCATATACTATGTGCCCATTATTCAAAAGTCTTACAAGCATTCTTTTGCCCATAACACCAGTGCCTATTCAAGCTATTTTCATTTTATTTCCTCAATGTTTATCAAAATAATTTTACTTGTTATTTATACAAATAATTTATATTTTTTAAAATTAATAATTAAAAATTATAAAATTTTATAATAGGTAATTTTATAGACTAATTATTGGAGATTTAAAATGGAATCAAACAAATTCAAAATAAATTGAGCCTCTGTACCTTCAGACCCTATTTTGCATTTATATAAACAAGTAAAAAATAATATAGATGAATCATTATTAAGTTTTTTTTCAATTTATTTTAATAAATATCAAAACCATATTAATCAACAAAGTGATTGCATAAACAAAGCTCTAGATATAGAGTCTGAAATAGAAAGAAAATTTGCACAAGAAAACATAAAAGGAAAAAAGATACAAAATAAAATTATATTTGGATCTCGTTTTGTTTTAGTTGGTTTTTTATTCAATAAAACATATGGCAAAAACAAAAGAATAATAAGTGATTTTGAGAACTTTAAAAATAATCAAGAAGCTCTTATTGCAGAAATCGAAAATAAAGGATTAAAGTACTCTAATAACTATTACTCTAAAATTAATGGTACAAGCATTTATTCACATGTAGCAAATTCATTAGGAATAGAGTATACTAATGGAATTTACAAAAAAATTGCAGACCTATATTACCAAAAAAAGGATTTTATAGGATTTACAAATTCTTTAATATTTAGATTTAAAAATACACCTGTAGTAAATGTTTTATCTAAACACTTAAGATATGATTATGTCATTACATCAAACACCATGTCATTTAGTTATACAGAGTTTGAAACATACACAGATCACGAAGGAAAAACACAAACAAGAACTGTATACAAAACTGAAGTATTAACTGCAACACACTCTGAATGAACACCATTTATTGAAGAACATAATAAACTTTATGTTTTAACTAACTTTGCACCAGAGTTGAATTTCTGAAATAATTCAAAAAAATATCTAGATTTTGAAAATGATGATTTTGCAAAAAAATACAAAATAATGACTAACAAAGAAACTGTTGATGAATCTATATTACAATTCTTTACAATTAGAGCACAAGAACTTTACCTTGAATGATTAAAATATGAAGATCTTTCAAAAATAGATTTAAATAAAAAATCCTGATACTTTGAGATAAATTTAAAAAATAGTAAATTAATAGAATCAACTAATTCATATTTTTCATTAATTCACATGAATGATAAAAAAACACTAATCGAAAAAACTAATAATAGATTCATAAATGATGCTAAGAATTATTTTGAAGAACTTGTTACGAGTGTATCTAGAATATTTTTATCGCCTGCTATAAATAGAGAGTGATATGAAGAAAATAAAAATTATAAAATATCTGTAAATAATCTAGGAGAACATAAACCAATAAACACCATTATTGATTTGAACTATATATTAAGTAAGGTATTTAAGGTGTCTTCATTAAATTTTTTATTAAACACACCAAAAAGACTTCCATGAATAGAAATAATCAATCAAACTAATACAAGTGATGGGTTTATTGATCTAGAAATTCAATTAAATTCTTTTGATTCTATGACACTTATTGATTATGTGACAGTATATGGTGTTCACGTTGGTATGAAAGTTATACCTGTAAACTATGAAAAGTTTACACCCATATCCGAAAACAAAAGAGCTTATGTTCTTATAAAAAACAAGAACTTAAACATTCCTAATTTTTACATCAACAAAACTTTAAATGACCTTACAAAAATCAATGAAAAAGAAAATGATTTTTGAGTATCTGATAGTGAATGAGAAAGCAAGAAAAACCAAAGAACTATTAATATTTTAAATAGCATAATTGATTATTTAGATGAAGATATATCTGTAGAAATAACAGATGAGGCTTTTGTGATTTTAGACAATGCCACAATATTAAAAGATAGCAATATAGAAGATTCTTCAGGAATTATAGATATTATTAAAAAGCTACTGAAAGAAATAAATGATTTATAATTAAATCAATTTGATAATGAATAATAAGGAGATATTAATGATAGTTGACCCAAGTAAGAAAAGTAATGAATCATTTAATCCAAATCCAGATAATACAACATTTCATTCTCAA
>JARHZT010000021.1 GCA_029258015.1 Malacoplasma sp.
ATATTTAATTTAATACCTATTCCTCCATTAGATGGATTTAAAATAGTTAATACAGCATTAAGGATAAAAACTACAAAAAAAGCAGAAAACATATTAACATTTATAGGTGTAGGATTAATTGGATATATGTTCTTAACAGGAATAGTTGCTGATATCATAACAGGTATAAACGGTTAACGATTCGAAACAAGATGTATATCTTGTTTTTTTCTTTTTATAGGGTATTTGTATGATTGAAAGTAGAATGTATGAGTTTTTTAAAAAATTAGATTTAATTAAACAAGAAGAATGAAAAGATTTTTATAGCTCTGTAAATATTAGAGTTACAAGGGATAGTACCAAAAGAATTATTGTTTCAATTCAATTTATTAAAAGTATTAGTCCTGACATTCTTTTTCCTTTTATTGAAAGAATAAAGATTTTAGATAATTCAATTGAATTTAAACTTGAATATAAATTTAATGAATTTTCAATATCAGATATTTTTAATTATTTAATATATTTTAGTAATAACAATTTTATTCAAGACAAAGAATTTTTATCTTCTATTTTGATTAGAAAAAGAGGGATGATTGAAAATAATGAAATATTCATTTTTTATATGAATCAAAATGAAAAGCATATATTGCAAAAAAACATAGTTCAATTTGAAGAGTTTTTAAAACTATATGGTTTTGCTAATATAAAAATTTTGTTAAGTGTAGATGAAAAAGAAAAAGAACTTCAATTATTAAAGAAAAGTGTTGAAAATAAAGCTAATGAAATGGTTAAAAAAATATCAACAACAGAACCTAAACCTAAATATAAATTTGGAAAAAACATTCCAGGTACTATAAGCAATATTTCAGATCTTTGTGTTGAAATGCAAAAAGCAATTATTCAAGGTGAAATATTTAAAATAGATAGTATTGTTACAAGAAACGGAATGACTATTTATAAATTCTTTTTAACAGATTACACTGACTCAATAGTGATGAAATTAATTCCTAGAAAAACAGATGGACAAAATTTTATTAATGAATTAAAAGTTGGAAAGTGAATTAAAGCAAGTATTGGGTTGACTGTAGATGTTTATGAAAACAATGACTTAACATGTATTGGATATGATGTCATTATTATTGATAGACCAAAAGAATTTGATAGAGAAGATGGTTGTTTAGAAAAAAGAATAGAACTTATCAATCATACTAACATGACAGCATTTGAAGGTTTGGTTGATGTTAAAAAACTATTTGAGTTAGCTAAGTCTTTCGAACATAAAGCTATTGCAATAACTGATAAATTCAACTGTCAAAACTTTCCAGATATTTACAATATTTCAAAAAAATATAAAGATATAAAAGTAATATATGGAATTCAATTTAATAAAGTTAATAAAATTACTCCTATTGTTTTAAATCCTATTGATATTGAATTAAACAAAGCAACATATGTTTTATTTGACCTTGAAACAACCGGATTATCGCCATATTATGACAAGATAATTGAATTTGGGGCTATTAAATATCAAAATGGACAAATAGTGGATTCAATGCAATTTTTCATTAATCCTGAGCAAGAATTGAGTGCTAAGGTTTACAACCTTACAAGGATATCTAATAATGATGTAAAAGATGCTATTAAGATAAAAGAAGCACTACCTAAGATTAAAGAATTTATAGGAGATGCTGTTTTAATTGCTCATAATGGTATTAAATTTGACTTACCATTTTTAAATTGTAAATTGGAACAAGAAGGTATGGAAATTATTGAAAATGCCTTGATTGATACTATGCAAGTTTCAAGAGCAGTTAATGAACAAATTTCAGGTCACTCATTAGGTGCAATCTGTAGAAAATTTAAGATTGAATATAATGAGTCAGAAGCTCATAGAGCAGATAAAGACTCTGAGTACTTGTTATGAGTATGAAAAAGATTTATTAATATTTTAGAATCTAAAGAAATTTTTAACCTTGGTGATATGAATCTGCTATTACAAAATAATTTTTTAAAAAGCAGAACAAGAGGGAATTTAATAACAGTTTATTGTAAAGAACAAAATAGTATTAAATCTTTATACAAATTAATTTCAACAAGTTTAACTGAAAATTATGCAGATGGACCAAAAGTCTATTGAGAAAACTTTGATGAATTTGAAAATGATTTTTTAATATCAAATTCTCCAACTGAAGGTGATATATTTGAATGTGCTATGTCTAACACAGACAAAGAACTAGATGAGTTAATAAAAAATCATTATGACTTTATAACAATATCTCCACCAAATTGTTTTTTTCATGAAATTGCTAGAGATATTTATAAAAGAGAATGAATACAAAATGCATTAACAAGAATTATAGATAAGGCAAAAAAATATAATAAATTAGTTGTAGCATCATCTGACACATATTACTTAAACCAATATGAATTAGATTACTTTAAAGTTTATGTTCATGCTAAATCTATTGGTGGAAGAAGACATCGTTTTTATAAATATAATGATGATAATTCAAAAATGCCTGATTTATTTTTTAGAAATACACAAGAAATGATCGAAGAGTTTTCATTTATAAAAGATAATAGATTGATTGCTGAAATAGTAATAACCAACTCAAATTTAATTAATGAAAAAATTAGTGGGGATATAAAACCAATCAAAGAAAAATTATATAGTCCTCATATAGAAGGCGCTAGTGAATCTCTTAGAAATTTAGTGGAAAAAAGAACAACAGAAATTTTTGGAGAAAATATAGATGCTTTTATTAGAGAAAGAATAACAAGAGAAGTTAATTCAGTAATAGATAATGGTTATTCTATGGTTTATTGATTTTCGCACTTACTAGTTAAAAAATCTATGGATGATGGCTTCATGGTTGGTTCTAGAGGATCTGTTGGAAGTTCTATTGCAGCATGACTTGCAAATATTTCAGAAGTTAATCCATTACCACCACATTATTTATGTAGAAAATGTAAAT
>JARHZT010000028.1 GCA_029258015.1 Malacoplasma sp.
TATTGAAGCTGATGAAAACACTGTAGAAGAAATTGAAGCTGAAATAGCAGTTGAAGAAGAACAACCAGTGGAAGAAAATGAAGTTATTGAAGTAGCTTCAGAATCTGGTGAACCAAGTGATGAAATAGCTATTGTAGAAGAACCTATTCATGAAGAAGCAGATGCTTCAAGTAACGATATAGATGAACTTAATAGCATAGTAAGTGAATTTGATAATATTGATACTACAAAAGATGATTTAATAAGAGATGATATAGCTAAAGCTACAATCAATGCTCAACCGCAAGAAATTTCAAGTGATGAAATTTTTGATGAAAAAGAATATGGATTAGATGAAGCTTCTGAACTTGGTGAATCATCTGTTAATTTAGACAGTGTAGATGCAGTAGCGGTTGAAGGTGAAGACGACAGAATTGTATTCAACAACAAACTTGATGACTCTGTTGATATGCCTGAATCATACTTTGATACTGAAAATGAAGAAAACATTTCATATGAAGATTACAATGAATTTGTAAATGACTACGAACTTAACATACATACATACATTGAAATCTATTTATGACTTCATTTGAAGAATATTGGTTTTAAACAACCATAACTTAAAATTAAATGATTTATTGTATATAGCTGTAAATAACTTAGATGCATTCTCAATAGGTCAAAGTGATTTTGTAAGACAAACTGCAAACAAAGCTGAATCACTATTTGATTTAATTCTTCAATTAGATATCAAATTAGAATTTAACAATTCATTATTCTACATTTACTTAGCACAATTTTTCTCAATCAATGGAAACAACATAGTTGTTAACCAACAATTCTTAGATACATTAGCTGTATGAGTTGATAAAGCGTCAAAAAGAAAATTCGTTGAACAAATTGAACAATTCATGAACTACAGTTCAATTTACAACAAGAAAATTATCTTTTCATACTTTGTTGAATTAGCGAACTTTATCAAAGGTTGTTTACCAACAATCAGACCAAATATATCATTAATCGATATTCATAGAATATTAAACAACCCTTCTAAAAAAGTTAGAAAAGAAAATGTATTTGGATTCTTAGTAGATAGAGTAAACAAAATCTTCAAAGAAAATGGTGTAGTTGTAGAAATGTATTTAGTTGATACACCTGACAATGTGTTTGGAGTACAAGAAAATACAGAACTTGATCCACATAGTGAAAGTTGAAAAACACAACTTACAATCTTATACAAAAAACTTGTAGAAAATGTATTGAACTACATTCTATTAAAAGGTAATAAAGAAGCTGAAATATTCAATATGTATATTGATATTAAAGATCTTAGAATGTACAAAAACCAAGATTCTGATAGAAACTTATTATCACCAGAAACTGTTGATGCATTATCACAATCAAGTTCAAATTATATGTATGCAACTATTGGTGACTCAATGCAAAGAAATAATGCAATTGTTCCATCTCAAATGAACTATGAAATGGATATAAGAAACCAATACTTATCAAACCTTGAATCTTCTAACGGTGAAAACAATGGATTGGTGTATGCTCATACTCAGGAAATGCACCAATATCCAGATAATGTTGTATTAGCAAATAATACAAGAAGCTTTGATGGATTAAGAAGTAAATATGCATCTAAATTCAATATGAGTGAATTTGAAAATGCTATGTCTAGAAGAATTGAAGAATATGAAAAGAAAATTAAAGACAACATCGCAAGAATTGAAGCAGAGAGAAAGCAACTTAGACAAAAAATGGAAGATCTTAAAAATATCTAATTAACATTCCATGTTAACTAGAAAAGATTCCATAACAAGTGATTATTTAAGAGAGAGACGTAAAAAAATAGATAAGCAACTAAGTGAGCTTGAAAGTCTTTGTAAAAGTCACAATTCTAGTATGAAAAAATAGTAGCATTGCTACTATTTTTTATTTTATTTATGGTATTTTTTATTTTGTTCTATGCAACATATTCTATATAATTGCTCACAAAACATCAGTCTAAATATTTGATGATTGAATGTAAGTTTTGAAAATGATATTTTATTTTTGACAGCATTTTTTAAAAGATCACTAAACCCATGTGAGCTACCAATAAAGAAATTTATTTGATTTACTAAATAATTTTTTTTAAATATGAATTCATGAAATTCTTCTGTTGTATAGGAATTACTTTTAACATCTAGTAAAATGTTTAAATTTTGGTTTAAATATTTTACTATTTTTTCATATTCTTTATCTAATGCTATTTTTATTTGACTTTTATCATCTTCATTATTAATTTTTTCTTCATTTAATTCTATTATTTCAAAGTCATAGTAAAAATTGATTCTTTTAACAAAGTCGTTTATTATATTTTTAAGATTTTGATCTTTTATTTTTCCAAAACAAATTAATTTTATTTTCATAAATTATTTATATTAACACATAAATATTATTTTCTAGCATAAATAAGCTTTATGATATTGAAAATTCATTTTTAATCAAGCATAATATTATTAAGTAATATGGGTAAAAAGATTATGGCAAAGATGAATAAAAAGAGAGTTTTTAATATTTTGTTTTGTTTAACAACATTTTCACTAGCTGCAACACCTGCAGTTTTTGTTAATAATGTTAATAGTATTTCTAAAAATGGAATTGATAATCATGCGATAAGTAATGAGGAATCGACAATAACTATATCAAAAGTAAACAGACCTTCTTGAGCTGGACAAAAATTTGTCGATGAAGTTACTAATGATGATATTAAATCCTTATTAGTTCCAAATAAAGAATATGGTGTTAACTTTTCTGTAAAGATTCTTCCTATAACTGAAAGCATGAGAGCACAAGGTTATGTTGAATTTGTTGTTAAACAAATTAAATTAAGTTATGACCAAGGTGTTCCAGGTGGTCCTGTTGAAGTAAAACCTTCTCAAAAAGCAGCTACTTCTACGCAAGCTGCAGAGTCTGTTTATATACTTCCTGCTGAAAATTTTAATAAATACGAGAATACAGTTATTGCTAAAACAGAAGTAGACAATGAAGAAATAGAAAATAAATATATTTGAACTACAGAAAAAGAAAAAGGTGGGAAAGGTTTTTTTAGAGAAAAGAAATATAGTTTCAATTGAAATTCTGATATTGAGATTGGAAATTTTTTAAAATTAACAGAAAAAGGTTCTCTTAGTAATGAAGATATAATGAATAATTTTGTCTCAAAATCTGATGCTGTTGATTTTATACCATCAACTACAAAAGGAAATTTTGATCAAAAAAACATTATATCAAGCAAGACAATTTCTGATTCAACACCTATATTAGACAAAATATCAGAGGAAGATGCAAAAAAATATGGTGTAGGAAAAGTATGAGTAACATTTTATGATAATAATCCTACTCCTCAACCTGCTCCACCTACTAGAAATGGACAAACACCACAAAATCAAGATGAAAATAATTGAGTAGGTAACCAAATTCCCAATGAGTCTCAAACAACAAAAATTGTTAGAGGATTAAGAGGTACAGAAGGTAGCAAACATACAGTTAGTTTGAATATTGATAAAGGTTATACAGAACTTTTTGGTAAACAATTCAGTTTAAGTAAAATTAAAAAACAAAACCCTTCTTTTGATTTTGAAAGTACTCAAGATGCATTTACTATAAACGATTTAACTCCATCACAAGTTATGAATGCTTTAAATGGTGATTTATTATCACTTCTTGCAACAACTGAATATCTTGCAGATAGTGAAAAAACTCTTGTACCAGCTATTTACCCAACTTATATGGATAGAAATGCATTTGTAGATAAAGACAATAATAAGTTGGAATTGCCATTTAATGGAACGGGTTTAAGTCATCAAAAGAATATTGGATATGTAGATGATGAATATAAACCTATAATTAAAAATGGAACTCAATTAACGACTGGAGAAATTTCTGTTAACAATAAAATAAAAGTTACTGGAATTACTGGTAGAGCTGATGATTCTACAGGAGATTTACACATAAAAGTAAAATATGACTACTATGATGTGTATAAGAATGTTATAGTTTCTGACTATGAAGATTCATATCTTATTAAAAATCTTAAAATAAATAAAGATGCTGAAAAAAATTTATTTTTTAATTGAAAAACAAATGAGGATTTACCTTTTAACTCATCACAAGAATTTATTAATTCTTATGAAAACAATAAAAATGATCAAGATTATTTAAGAGAACTAACTAATTCATTATTTTTTGGAACTAATGATACTTATGAAAAAGAAAGAAAAGTTGAAATTACTGAAAATGGTAATAAAAGCGTCCATGTTAAATTAACTTTCCTAACATTTGGTGGTAATAAAGAAAAAGTGTTTGAAAAAGATTTCGAGTTTAAAAAAGGATCAACTTCTTCAACAGTTAGATTTAATAAACAAGATGATGTAAAAAATAGAATACCTGGATATAGTTCATTAACTCCTGATTTATTAATCAACCAAATATCAGAAGGAAAAATTCCTATGGATGTGTTTATTACTTCAGGATACAATGCAAGAGCTAATGATCAAGTACTTATAACTTCTAATAGTTCAAATGATGGAATTATAATTCAAGTAAACAAAGGTGATGATATTTTTTGAAATTCATATAATGGATTAGAAAAAGGTAATAACCAAAATCATATATATGACTTTAGTTTTACACCAACTCAATCAGATTCAAATTTTAAAACATTAATGAATATTCCAATTGAGAAAATAACTAAACAAGATGTTATAGATTTATATCTTAAAAATTTAGATCTATTTAAATTTGGTGGAAAACAATTTGAATTAAAACCAGAAAATATAGAAATTCAACCTGATATTGAAAAAGGTATCTTAACAGTTTCTGTTACAATTCCTCAATATAATGTAGGTGAAGAAGAAGTTAATAGAACATTTAAAACAACTATTTTAGGTTTCAATAATGAAAAAATAGTTAATGCAGATTCATACAAAAAACCATTGGATTTAACTGTTCCATTAACTGCATCGCTTGGGGCTGTGACAGTTATAGCACTTGGTGCCGTGTTAGCATATATGATTATTAAAAGAATTAGACTTGCTAATGCTAGAAAACAAAAGAAAGATGAATAATATAAAAAAGACACTACAAGGTGTCTTTTTTTGTTTTATATAATGTCTAGCAATATATTGTGAAGTAAATCAATGTTTTTAGCTTTTAGATAGTTATTTTCTATTTGTATTAAATCATAATTTAATTTGTTTTTGATGTACTCAAAAGCCTCTTTGTTTCTTTCATTACCTAGATTTATACCAACTACTTGTCTTAAACCCATAATAAAGATATTTTCATAGATATCTTTTTTAGTCCAATTTTGATTTACTTTTTTTCAATCATTGATATTTCCTTCGTTATAGTAATAAATATTATTTTCAAATCCATAACCAGATACCCCAATAGATTTTCAATCTTTCAAATCCCAATATGCTTTATTATGGTTTGATTCATATTCTTTTGAAATAGATCAATTTGATATCTCATATCTATTGAAATTCAGTTTTTCAAACTCTTTTTTTATAATTTCCAATTGGTCTTCTTCTATATCTTTATTTATCTTGTATTTAGATTTGTTTAATATGGAACCTTCTTTTATTTCTAATGAATAAAAAGATATGTGCTTAATATCATTGTTCTTTATGAAATCAAATGACTCATATAAATCATCTTTTTTTAGTAGTGGTAAATTATAAATTAAATCAATAGAGATATTATTTATTTCATTTTCTTTTAAATATTTTAATGCATTGTAAACATCAATATTTCTGTGCCCTCTTTTTAAAATTTTAAGAATACCTTCATTAAATGTTTGAACACCTAACGAAACTCTATTAACTTTATTTTTTTTTAATATTTTAGCTTGTGATGAATTTAAAAATTCTGGATTACATTCAATAGTAAATTCGTATTTATTTTCAAGTTTTAAAGATAAGATAGACAGCAATTTATCTAGCATTTCATCTGTTAAATAATTTGGTGTTCCACCACCTAAATATATAGTTTTATATTTATTGTTATCATCTTTCAATTCATCAATAATTTTTAAAATATATTTTTCTTTAATATTCTCATCTTTTGTCTTTGTTCTATAAAAATCACAATATGTACATATCTCTTTACAAAAAGGAATGTGAATGTATAAGTGTTCTATATTATTTTTCATTTAAAAAAACCTTTACTTGTTTTAGTAATTCATTATATTGACTATAATCTTCAAATTCAAAATTTGGATTAAATTTATTTTTAATTCATGTTTCTTGTCTTTTAGCATAACGCCTTGTTTTTTGTTGGATTAAAGGAATATTTATAGGTAAATTATTTTTTATAGCAAAAGCAATATCGTAATACCCTATAGCTTTTAATGCAGTTAAAGACAATATATCTTCATCCTTGTTTAAAAGATCTGACACTTCTTCTTTTCAACCCTGATCAAACATTTTTAATGCTCTTTCATTTATTTTGTTGTAAAGCTTGTCTCTATTTATTTTGACTCTAATCATAAACACTTCATAAATTTGTTCATTGTTTTGTTTATCTAAAATTGATTTTTTTTCATTGTTTGATTCAATTATTCTTAATGCTTGAATTAATCTTTTTCTATTGTTTAAAGGAATTTTTGTTGCCTCTTGTTTGTCCAATTGATTTAACTTTTTGTGTAACTCTTCGTTTGTTAAATTATCATAGTTTAAATTCATATTTAAATCTTTTAGATTGTAGTTGTTTATTAAGCAATCAATGTACAAATTAGAACCACCTTCTAAGATGAAAGTTTTATTATTGTTGTTTATTAAATTCTCAATTTTTTCTTTAAAAATTTTGATGTTTCATTCATCATAAATTGATATATCTCCTACAAAATGATGTTTGATAGAGTTTAAATTTTCTATGTTTGGTTTATTTACTCCTATAGAAATTTCTTTATAAACTTGATAAGCATCACATACTATTATTTCAATTCCTAAATCTTTAGCTATTTTATATGTTAAATCACTTTTTCCTGATGCTGTTGGACCAACCACAACTACTATTTTTTTTCTCATATTATTCCTTTTTTGAATTTAAACAAATAATTATACTTCAAAAGTTGCAATTTGCATAAAAAAACTACATAATATTAGTAGTATGACAAAGTTAAGAAAGATTTTAAGTAAAATAGTATTTTATTCTACATCAACTGCTTTGGTTGTAGGGATACCAGGTAGTTTTATTGCAACTGAAAGGGGAAATATAGCTAAAGTTTCAAATAATTTAGAAGGGGTTACTTTAAATACAAGTAGTGATAGAACTAAATATACAGAATATGTACATAGCACAGGAGTTACTAACCAAATTAATATGGTTGATTTTTCAAATAATGCAAGCAACAGTATTATTCAACACACAGCTTATGATTTAACGAATAGTGGTTTTGCTACTTTTACATCATCATCAGCAGCAAGTGGAAACATAAACCAAATCACTAAGTTTCAAACTACTAATTTTTATAGAAAAAATAATGGAGAATCTAGAAACCAATCTACACAAAATAGAGGAACAACATATGCTGGTGAATATGATTGAAATATTACCTCAACTCAATTAGAGCAATTAATTAAAAATAACTATGGTAATTCTGGCACTAGTAATGTTTCTTTAAAACTAAAAGCTTTAATGTTTTCAACTGGTGGTGCTATAACAAATAAATCTCTTTTTGTTATAGGTAATGTGGGAGAGGGTGAAACAGTATCTAATGATGCTTTAAATGGTTCATATCTATTTCAAATTCAATGAGAGGATCAAATGATAAATGGTAAGGAATATAAAGCTGGTAATTACAGAATAGCTGCAAGATTATCGTCTCCTTCTACCTCTACTTCTAGTTATGAAAATAGTGCTCAAACTAACAATACATTTTATTATGATCAATTAGTTTTAGAAAGTCCTTCTACTCATACATTGCACGCAGTTAAAGTACATGATACTATAATTCAACCTACTACATCTCCATTTTCTGATAACAAAAATAGTAGACTTATTCACAATACTCCTTTAGTGACTTTTAATAAAGCAACTGACAGCAACTTTAATACTAATAAATCAGATTTATCAGATTCAAGTCAACAAAAAATATTTTTAGATGATAAAAAAATAGCAGAATTTGAAGTTGGAAAAACTTACAAACCGTTGTATGTTGATTTAGTAAATTCAAATATCTTCATTGTGTGAAAGAAACAAAATAGTACAAGTGGTTTAGACTCGTCCAATTCAACATCAAAGAACTTAGTTCTTACAAAATCAGAAAGTATAATAAATTCCACTGCTAAAGAGTTTAAGTTTAATAATGTTATAGGCATAAATACAAATTATCTTAATGTAACTAATTCTGACGATGATTTTAATTTAAATATTCTATATAATGGGTTTTCAAACAATCCAATTTTTGATTTTATTATTTCTAAAAAAAATTCTAATAAATATATTGTTCAAAATTTAGATTTTAGTAACTTTAAATTGTTAGAAAATAATATTGAGTTAGATAACCAAATACTAAGTACAAATGAAATAAAACAAGTCATAAAAAAATATGAAAATAATGCATCAAATCATATTGGTTATTATGCATTAACTAAAGATAATAAAGTTCTTTCTTTGGATAGAAAATTTAAATTTGATAAAGATCCTATTTTATTTGATTTCGCTAAATCTACTATATCTTTTGGAACAGGAAATACAATTAACTTTATATATTCGAAACAATCAGATGGAAATTGATATGCACAAATGAGTGATGGTACATTTGCTCAATTCTCAAAAAACACGCTTATAGGACAATGAGATAAATTATCAAAATCAAGTTCTAGAGAATTACCTATAAGATTTAATATCAAAAATGAAAATGATATTGATCAAAGTATTTTATTTAAACAAGTAGCTGAGGGTGAAAACAGTTACTCTTCAGTTTTCCTACAATACTTAGAAAACTCTAATACTTACATGGATTTTTTAGAAGTTGATCAAAATTCGCTAGATCCAAGATTGAATGGTAGTTTACCTATTATAAAAGTCCAAATATTAGATGAAAAAAATAGTGGCTCTAATCCAGGAGATAGCACACCAAAACCAAATTGAGATGCTAGTGTTAAAGAATCTAAACAATATCCAGTAACATTGGTTTTCAAACAACTTTTAAGAGAGATTACAGCAAATGGTGAGGTCAAACCAGTTGAAAGCACAGAAGCTAAAGAAATTGAACTTGGAAGATATACATATACATTCAATAATGC
>JARHZT010000024.1 GCA_029258015.1 Malacoplasma sp.
CCATCACCTACATAAGCAACCATTAAATTTTGCTTTTGTAAATCTTCAATTATCTTACTTTTCTCAGATGGATTAACATTATAAAAATAATTCTCTATGTTTAATTTTTTTGCAATGTATTCTACTGATTTTTGATTATCACCACTAATGATGTAAGTTTTAATTTTCATTTGCTCAAATATTTTAATTGTATCTACTGCATTGTCATTTAATGAATCAGAAAAAATTAATATATTTTCTACTTTATTATTTTTTACAAAGCATGAATATGATTGTAATAAGTCATCATATTTGTTTCCTTTAAAATCATTTAAAAACTCATTTAAATCATCATCAAATTCATAATTATTTTGTAATGCTCAAGTCAATGAAATTAATTCATAATTATTTTTACTGTCATTAGCTTTTAATCCAATCCCTACCATTTCAAATATGTTTTCTAATTTTGCTGTTTTTAAATTAAGATTTTTACAATATTTTATAAATGATACAGCTAATGGGTGGATTGATTGTTTTTCCATTTCATAAATAATATTTAAGTTATTTTTATTACCCAAGATTTCATGGACATCAAAAACACCTTTAGTAAGTGTTCCTGTTTTATCAAAACAAATAGCATCTATTTTTTTTATTTTTTCATATGCTTCTGAAGTATTTATAACTATTCCATTTTTAGCTGCTTTACTAGCACCAACCAAACATGCTGCTGGTGCCGCTATTCCTAAAGCACAAGGACAAGCAATAGAAAGGGTTCCGATTGCATAAAACACAGCTAAAGATCATTTACTATATTCTTCAGAAGTTTGAATCCCAAATCAATTATTAAATATTCCATTTATTTCATTCATATTAGGTACAAATGCATGTAGTAAGAATGTTATAAATGCCAATATGATAATTGTAGGTGTGAAATAAAATGATACTTTATCTACTAGCTTTTGATATTTAGGTTTTTTAGATGCTATATTTTTTACATTTCTAATAATGTTGCTTACTACCATATCTTTTCCGGTAGCTATTGTTTTAATAATGACAGTATTAGCTAAATTATTAGTTGAACACAACACCTTACTATTTAGTGTTTTAAGGATTGGTTTAGATTCACCCGTAATCATAGATTCATCTATATATGTTTCACCATTATAAATGATTCCATCCACTGGAATTCTTTCACCTTTTTTAACTTGTATTAAATCATTAATCTTAATGTCTTTTGTATTCACTAAAGTAGATTCTTTTGTTTGTTCATTATACAAATTACATTCTTTAACTTGAAGAGAAGCAATTTGTTCTATATCATAATTACTTTTCTTTCTTAATTTATCAGAAATTAAATCCCCTGTTTTTACAATTACTACAATCATTGCAGCAATATGTGAGAAGTCAAAATTATGACCAGAATATTTTCCATTACTAAATGCAATAGTGTTAGCAATAATTGCATAAACACTATATGAAAATGCAATTAAACTGGAAATTGAAACCAAACTATTCATCCCAAGACTTTTTCAAACAAACATTTCTTTAAATGCTAGTTTAAAAAATTCATATCCGCATGCAAATGTAATTATTCCAGAGATAACAAAAGAAAACCATTCAAATCAAAATGGCATATGGATATGTGTAGAGAAAGTAAAATATAGATGAACTCCCATTAATGGAAAAATAAATAGTAATGAAGAATAAACTATTACCTTATCAATAGTTTCTTTATTTCATTCTATTTTATTCATCTATTACCTCTGATGTAAATCCTGCTTTTTTTAAAAACTTCATAATTTCTTCATCAGTGTGTTTATTTTCATCATATTCAATATGTACAATTTTTGACATTACATCCACTTCTATATCTGTAATATCTATCTTTTTTAGTTGTTTAATAATGGCATTGGAACAAGAAACGCATTCCATTTCTTTTATTTTTAATACTAACGTCATTAACAACCTCCTTTTTGATTAAAGATTTATTATTCTTTTATCAATAAAAATATGTTTAAATGTCAATTTATAATATTTACTATGACAAGTTAAAATCAATGGTTTGTCATTCGAGTATAAATCATCATCATGATACATAACATCTATTTTATAGATTTTAGCTACTAATAAATAAACCATCTTTTTGATCACATTATCATCAGATCAAATGAAATTATTATCACAGAATAAGAAACACATGTCATCAAAGTGTTTGTTGTATTTTTGATAGAATCTTGAAATGAATATGTACAAGAACAATCCTACATTAAATAAGAATCCAAAGATTATCGCAAATATAATTGCAACTAATAAACCTGCATTAGTACCTAAATTATTTAATTCATTAATATAAACTTGATTTCCAAGCATACCAAGTAAGATTGCTATTGGAGATCCCATTACTAATCCAATTGTGAATGGAATGAAATATTTAGCATGGTTTTTCATTAAGTAATTAACTAAAAATATACATGAAATAAACCCAGCAGATGCTGATAAGAAAGTTATAGATATAATAGCCATATTATCTATTGGGTTTTGAAGCATAATTCAAGAATAATCTTGATATGTGTTTGTTAAATAAAGAATTAATTGTCCAGAAATCCCTGGAATTAACATTACAAAAGTAGATACAAATGAAATAACAGTTAATAACAATCATCTTTCTTTAGGGATTAAGTTAGCATCAGAAGCTGGTGTTGGTTTTAAACTAATACCACCATTTAAATAAACACCAACTGATATTGCTACAAATAACATCAATCCCAAAAGAACCATAAATTTAAAACTAGAATTGCCACTAGCAGCATTTTTATCAATTGCTAATAATTTTCTTTTTTGTTCAAATACAAAGATCGGAATACAAAATAAAGAAAATGAAAAGAATAAAAATATTAAAGCTAAGTCATAATTGCTTTTAGCTATAGTTTCTGTTAAGTGTGAAAATGCAAATAGCGACAGCATTCAAAATAATACAAATGGCAATAGTCATAAGATATTTTTAAATCAATCACTAAAAAAATAACTTTTCTTGAAAACTAATTTAAGTCTTAAGACAAATATTTCATAGAAATTCAATAGGTTTAGTGTTGTTCCACCTGAATAACCAGGTATAGTATCACTAAAACCCATGAATATCCCAAATATTATTCTTTGAATGATATTGCATTTGTATTTTAAATAAAATTCTATGTTAAAAAATTGATTGTTATATTTCATAGCAATCATATTATATTTTGAATATTTAAAATATTATTAAAATGTTTTAATTACCAACTAAAAAGAAAATTAATCATAAAATTAATGCAATTGCTAAAATAGCTATTCCAATAGAAATTTTCTCTTTTTTTCTGCCTAATTTATGAGTGTTTCCGCTTTCTAATTTAGCATCTTTTAAATCTGCATGTAAATATTCAAATTGATTTAAGAATTCAAATGTAATGCTAGGATTTGCTGTTGATAAAATAAATGCATTTGGAGTGTCTAACATATTATCTTGATTAATTAGATCAGTTATGTAGTTATATACTCTTATTTTTTCTGATTTAGTTTTTGAATGAATAATTTTGTTTGTATTCACAATCATAAATCTTTCATATGTTCTTAAAAATATTTGAAACCCTTCATCATTAATGTCTTGAATATTAATTTTCTTATTTTTCATTTCTTCTGAAAATACTTTATAAATTTTTGAAGATAAACTTTTTTCCAACATTAATTTACAAAACTTTTCCCCAAGTCAAAATGTTAATCAGAAATAATCAAATAACATTAAAAAATCACGGTCATTATTATCTTTTAAAAACTGTTGAAGTTCTTCAATAGTTTTTTCTCCATTCATATATTGATTCATAATTGTTACATCAATATTTGATTTAGTTCAATCTTCATATGAATCATAATTAGCACTACTACCTTTAGAATCATAAATTCTTCTTTGATTATCATCTTCTAATGTTTGATATGCTTGTAACACTTTTTTAAACTTTTGTTCAGCATCACTATCCTTACAAACATCTGGGTGATATATTTTAGCAAGCTTTCTATATGCTTTTTTTATTTCATCTTTTGAAGCATCTTTAGATACTCCAAGGATTTCATAATAATTACTACTGTTAATATTGTGTTCCATTCTTTAATCATAAACCAATTTTTTATAAATCTATAACAATTAGATAGATAGAAAAAACATATCAAACTTAATATTTGATATGTTTAAAATATTTAATTGTTTATTAGAAAATTTTTGAAAACGTTAATGCAATTATAACAATGGCTAAAGCAATTATTACTCATAATGAAATTAAAGATATTTTTCTAAATTTATTTTTCTTAATATCTAATCCTCATCTATGTTTATATAAACTATCTCATTCATTAAATTCAACTTTATTATAGATACTTTCAATTTCCAAAAATAAATCTTTAGTTATTTTTCTATTTAATGCTGCATATAAATAAACACCTTGATCACGGAATATTGATTCTGAATATAATGCATCTACAAAGATATTATATAAATCTATATCATTAATTCCTTTTCTATTAAATCATGTACTTTTCTTAGTGTAATACTTATATGCACCAAGCATTTGTAATACTTCAAACTTATATGCTGAATTAACTTCATGTTTAGTAAGTATATTTTTAGTCTCAAGTTTTTTAGATAATTCATCAAAAATTGGAGTTAACGTTCTATGTTTTAGCATAGTCTTACATAATTCTCCACCAGATCAGAATGAATTTCAAAAATAATCAAACATAACTTGAATTTCATCTTGTGAAAATGACTTTAAAAATTGCTTTAAATTCCTTAATGGTTTTCAACCATTCATATAATCATCTATTGAAATCGTATAGAAATATTCTTCATGTAAATCATTAGCAGCTTCTTGCTCCTCTAATTCTTTATCATAATCTCTTCTTTTCAATTTATCACTTAGAAGTTGGTATGCTTCAAAAACCTTATTGAAGTTTTCTTCTGCATTTTTGCTTTTATTAATATCAGGATGATAAAGCTTTGCTAATGAACGATAAGCTTTTTTAATTTCATTATCACTAGCATTTCTTTCTACACCTAAAATTTCATAATAATTTTTACTTCTAATATTTTGCATCATTTTCATTTATATATTAAAACACTTTTTACTTATTTTTTTAAAATAAAACAAATATTCTATTAAAACTTTTACTTAAAAAA
>JARHZT010000048.1 GCA_029258015.1 Malacoplasma sp.
CCATAGCTCTTAAAGTGTTTGTGGCACCAACATTACCAGATCCTTGCTTTCTTAAATCAACATTTTTTAATTTAGATACAACCAAACCAAATAGAATTGTTCCAAGTAAATAACCTATTAATGCAAATAGTAAGGTTAAACCAAATATTTTTAATCCTTGCATAAATTAAACCATTTTCCCATTTAATGTAAATAATGATGCACTAGTTATTAATACTTTAACAATGTCACCTGGTTTGGCATCCCCTGTAAAATTAACTACTTTTCATTGCGGAGAATATCCTGAAATAACAGATTTATCTTTTTTAGATGGTCCATCTACTAGAACATCTAAAACTGTATTTACAAACTTTTGATTATTTTCTTTTGCATAAACTTTAACAAGTTCATTTAGTTTTTGTAGTCTATCTTTTTTCTCTTCTAATGAAATACTATCTGGGATAACTGCAGCTGGTGTTCCATCTCTTTTTGAATAAATAAATGTGAATGCATTATCAAATTTAATTTTGTTATATAATTCAAGAGTTTTATCAAACTGCTCTTTTGTTTCATTAGGAAATCCTACTATTAAATCTGTAGTAATTGAACAATTGGGAATGTTTTTTCTAATATATGAAACTAAATCTACATAATCATCTATTTTCATAGGTCTATTCATTTTTTTCAATATAGTTTCGTCCCCACTTTGAATAGGTAAGTGAATGTGTGGCATAATATTAGGATATTTTTTCATAATATCAACAATTTCTTTTGTAAAATTTCATGGATTACTTGTTGTAAATCTAACTCTTTCTATTCCTGTTTTTGCAACCTCTTCTAATAGATTTACAAAAACATATTTATCATTAGATTCAAAATCAATTCCATATGAATTAACATTTTGACCTATCAAAGTAACTTCTTTATACCCTTCTTCAATCATTGCATTAACTTCATCCAAGATATCTTCTTTTTTTCTACTTCTAATTTTTCCTCTAGTTAATGGAACTATACAATATGTACAAAACTTGTCACATCCATACATTACATTAACAAAACCTTTAAGGTTGTTTTCTCTTTTAGAAGGAAGATTTTCAATAACATCACCTTCATGAGATCAAACTTCTACTACAAGATTTTTTTCAAATATCACTTGTTCTAAAACATTTAAAACACGATGAATGTTATGGGTACCAAATATAAAATCAACTTTATAGTTAGATTTTAAAATTCTATTAACTACAGCTTCTTCTTGAGCCATACATCCACACATTCCAAAAATAAAATTTGGATTATTTCTTTTAATTCTATCTAAAACACCAATATCAGCAAACACTTTATCTTCAGCATGTTCTCTAATAGCACAAGTATTTAGCAAAACTAAATCAGCATCATTTACATCTTCGGTGTATTCATAACCAATCATTTCAATGATACCCATCATAGTTTCTGTATCTCTGACATTTGATTGACAACCAAATGTTTTAATATGGTATTTTTTTCCCTTTCCATAGTTTGTTAAATTAATAGGCACTAAAAACCCATCTTTTATAACATCAGCTTTTTTAATTCTTTTTCTTGCGTCTCTATTATTGGGCAAGAAGTATTTTGATAAATCTCTTTTTTTCATAATTATTAATTAATTATAATATACTATTATTAATGTTATTTAATACTTATATAAAAGAGTGGGTTAGATGAAAATTAAATTTTTAAAATATATTTTACCAGTTGCTACAATAGCAGCTGTACCAGCTATTGCTGCTTCATGTAGTTCTGTTTATAACACTAAATTAAAAGAAATTACATATACAAGTTGAAAAGGTAATGGTGCATCAAGCACTTATTCTTCTTTAAGCACAGTTAATGTTTCTGTTAAAGATGCTATTTATGGTTCGAACTACAATAATGGAAATTATATATTTATATATGGAACTGTAGGAAGTGAAAGTAAATCTGCAATGGCTGATTTATTATATGGACCAGTAGGTAATGATGGAACTGGTAATGTTGTGGTTGATATGGATAAAAAATTAAATTTTGGTTCTAGTGTTTTTTTTAAACAATTTTTTAATGAAGAAAATGGACTGGGATCTAAAAATTCATTACTAGGATTTAATGTTGGATTATTAATGTTCATTGACTTTGCACCATATAACCCTGATGCAGCAACTGTAAATGGTTTATCTGGTTCTGAATCACCTTTAGCAAAATATACTCAACAAGAAGTATTGGATGAATTGAATAAAGGTACTGATGGAAGTTATACTATGGATAATTTACCAGATTCAGCAAAAGCCAAAATAAACACATACAAAAGAAAAGATAAGTCTGCTATTGAATACAGACGTCTTGTAGATTACATAAAACAAATTAGACCACAAGCTGGTCAAACTGATGGAATAATAGCTTTTAAAAAAGATAAAGATCCTAAAAACTATTCTATAAGTGATTATAGTAGTCTTCATAATCAATTAATTGATTATTACAAAAGTTAGTAATATTTTTATCAAAAAAAAGAAGAAACATCTGTTTCTTCTTTTTTTTGATTTAGAACATCTCAGGGTATTTTCCATAAATCTCATTCATTTCTTCAGGAGTTAGGTCGTTGTAAAATGCTATGCCGCTATCTAAAGTTTCTGTTTTAATTTTAAATGAGCTTAAATATTGTCCATTAACAAATTCAAATGCTTTGCCTTCAGGTTTAGTACTATTAATAACAAATTTATCTTTAAATTCAAAACCTTGTCTTAAAAAAACATCAAAAGTTAAAATAGCTTCTTTATACATGTTTGTGTCAGAAATTTTTTCAGCAGTTTTAAATACTAATTTAACACCATTAAAAAAACGAACATTTTGGGACATTTTAGTAGCTCACTCAAGTCTTCTATGAAAAGCTTTTAAAGTATTAGGCATTTTTAAATTATTATTTATTATGTTTACAAGATTATTTATATCTTCATTTTCTCTTCCCATAAAAAAAGGTGATTTTAAACCATTTCCTCTTAGTCATGAATCAGCAAAAGATAATATATCTGCATTATTTTTTGATTCAATTAAATAAGCATTTTTAACTTTTAGTTGAAAATCTTTTATAAATTGCTCATCACTATTTTTTCATCCATATTCATATGTAACTATGCTATCATCATTTTTTATTACATTTGCTTCTATTTGATATAAACCATTAAATCATAATGAATTTGGATCTCTAATATTCATAGATACTTTTAGTGAAATAAGTTTTTCACCTTTTTGAATACCCAAATCTTTAGCAGCATTACCATTTAATAATTCAGCAAGCACAATATCAGTATCCATTGGAACATCTACATTATCATTTATTCAACCTAATTTTTTAAGAATGTCTTTGTTTGTAACAACCTCGAACATACTATCATCTAATTCTTTTGTATTTTTGTAAATTCCTTTATGATTTTTTGCAAAAACTAATTTATTGAATTTTACATCTAATACTTTTTCTTCTATTTTATGTGAGCTTAAATCAAAAATAACAGTTAAGTCTTCAGTTGTATCTTCAAAAAAATTTGATGCACTAATTTTTAATACTAAGTCTAATTTTAATGAAATCAAATCTATTGGAATTGCTAATAATCTTTTGTTTGGATCATTAGGATTAAAATCACCATCTATTCCATTTTGTGCATTTGCAAAAGTGCTAGGTTTTGAATTATTTTCAACCACTTCTAATGGAATAAGTATGAAGTCTTTTCTAAGTGAATATGGATTATCTTGTAGTGTTACAATTTTAGCTTTTACATTGTTAGATATCTTAATAGTTTTAGATGTATCAGTTAATTCCATACCAGCATTTTTTAATATTGAACTTATGTTTTTTTCTAATATATCTTTTAAACTATTTTTGGCATCCAATATTATTTGACTATCTTTTGAAAAATTATCATAACCATTTCAGAATTTTAATATTGAAGAATCATTGTTTATTCATGAATGAACAGTTTCTGCTCCACTAATTAATGAATTTTCACTTCATTGTTCTTTTAATGATATATCTATATTCATTTTGTCAAAAACAGAAGGTAAAAATCTATCATAGTTATTAATAAATAATGATTTATTTTTGCTCAATATATTTTTTAAACTATTAATCATCTCACTTGAAGTACCCTTACCATTAGACACCAATGCATGGTCAACATTCAATTTTATGTCTTTATTTATTGATAATTTAGCTTTATTCCCATTTCCAAAAATTGGAAATGAAGGTTTTTGCTCTCCTTGGTTTCCGTCAGGTTGTTGTGGTTTCGATCCGTTTGGATTTACAGAAGAACTATTACACGATGTAACAATAACAGGTGTAGCTATTAATGACATAGATAAAACACTAATAAAAAGTACCCTTCAAATTTTTCTACTTTTAATCTTCATAATTTAACCTTTCATATGTCTATACTTAATTTTTACATATAAAATTTAAAAATAAAAAAAGAAATAACAAAGTTATTTCTTTGATTTTAATTGGCAGAGGCAGTAGGAATCGAACCCACACACGCAGTTTTGGAGACTGCAGTTCTACCATTAAACTATGCCTCTTTTTTTTCCTAACTCATATTATTTATTTCATTTAACTTTTTCTTTTTTTATCATTATCCTAGTTTCAGTAGGCATTAGATCTATAGGTAAATAAGGGTATTTAGAATTGAAAAAATTTATTATTAATATTGCTTCTTCTAGTGTTAATTTTTCAAATAAAACGACTGGATTTTTATCATATAAATCTATAATATCTTCTTTATTTACACCTGATATTTGATTAAAATTTTCTTTTAAAAAAAATAAATAATCTTGAAAAAAATCAACCATCACATTATTATTTCATTCATTGGAGTGTGGTAAAAATAATTCATAAAACTTATTTGTGTAGCTAAAAATACAAATTCCTTGTTTTTCTCTCTTTTTCACCACTATAAATAAATCTCAACTATCATTTCGATATAATTCCCTTTTTAATTCTAGTGCTTCATTCTCTGATAAACATAAGAAAAATGTATACGGTAAAAAGTTTTTCAAGATATTTTTAATTGTTCTTTTATTCAAAATAAATGGTTGCATATATTTTATTTGTAAATAAGAAATAAAATCTACTGCATCATGAATTGAATCATTTCTTATTTTCTTGATTGATAAATAATATGGTCTTTTGTCTATATTTAATCTATTGTTTAATTTTATAATTTTGTTTTTATTTTCTTCTTTTATAAAAAAATTTGTTTTTGCATCATTCATATTAGTTACATCTTTATATTATGGATTTTGAAATATGTATATAGGTTCTATATCTACAATCTCTTGATTCTTTTCATCAAAACTTAAAACAACAGCACAAAATTGATATAAACCAGTTTGTTCTTCTAATCTAAAAAAATCTTGTTCTTCTTTAAACATAGATATTATACTTTCAGGTTTGGCTCCTATTACTCCATCAGCTGCACCTGTCATACCAACGTCTGTAATATATGCTGTATTGTCTTTTATTCTATAGTCATTTGTTTGAACGTGAGTATGTGTTCCAAGGATAGCATCCACTTTACCTTGAAACTCTAAAAAGAAAGCATTTTTTTCACTTGTTGTTTCTGAGTGAAAATCAACAATATGAAAATCAGTTTTTTCATATTTATCAATAATTTCATGTAGAGCATGGAAGGGGTTTGTTTGCCATTCTTTGATCATAACAGTTTTGCCAAGCAAATTAGTTATTCTAAAAGTTCAATTTTTTATTTTAACAATTTTTGTTCCAACGCCAACTTTAGATTCTTCTAGTTCACTTTTTAAGTTGTATGGTCTAATGATGTTTTTCTTTTCTTCAAGAATTTCATATATGTCTTTTTTGTGTCACGTATGATTTCCCATTGTAAAAAAATCAATACCATTATTTAATAAAAAATTATAATCTTCTCAATCCAAACCTCTACCTTTTGTTGTATTTTCAGCATTTGCAATTGTGTAATCAATATTATATTTTCTTTTTATCTCATCAATTTCTAATTCAATTGCTAACTTCCCCATAGTACCAGAAATATCACCTATAAATAAAATCCTAATCATAATTAATTCAACTTTCTATAGATTGATTTATGATTCTTCAATAACCTTTTTGTACCAACACTTTTTTTCTTAAAGGCTATTTTAACAGTTCTATCATCAACATCAACAACCATTCCTTGACCAAATAGTGTATGCATTAATCAATCACCTATTTCATATTCTACATTATCAGTTCTATAGTTATCATTATAATTTACTTTAGATTCATTAACTGGTGTGAAAATACTTCTGTTTACTGACTCATCATTTCTGCTACTTGATACTGTCATAGTGATATCATCATTTTTTAATTCTCTAATAAATCTTGATGGTGTTTTTGGCGTTCTTCTTGAGTCAAGAAAATTAACTCCACCACTTGAAAGTATGTATAAATTTTCTTTAGCTCTTGTAATCGCTACATAAGCTATTCTTCTTTCTTCTTCTATTTCACCAGAATCAATTGATTTTTGAGCAGGGAAAACACCTTCATTAAACTGAATTAAAAATACAACTTTAAATTCTAAACCTTTAGATATATGAACTGTCATTAGTGATACAAAGTTTTTATTCTCTTTTGATTCTTCATCTAATGATGTAAGTAATGCTATTTCTTGCAAGTATTCATCTAAGGTTGCATTAGGTTTTCTGCTTTCAAATTGATAAATAGCATTTTTTAATTCGTCTACATTTTCAATTCTATTTTCTTCTTCATTTTGTATTAGCATTTCTTTATATTTTGTTTTTTCTATTACATCATCAAGCAAATTCAAAATTGTAGTGTATTCTTTGTTTTTAAAGTAACTTATTAAGTTATAAAACTCTTTTACTGAAGCTTTTGTTTTAGGACCTAAAAAATGAATATTATCAGCATTTTCAAATACTTCAAAAACACTAATATTATTCTGAACAGCATATTCTTTTAGTTTTAAATATGTTGCCTCGCTAATACCTCTTTTTGGTACATTATATATTCTGGATAATGATATTTCATCATTATTAGATATAACCTTTAGAAAAGAAATTAAATCTTTAACTTCTCTTCTTTGGAAAAACTTGAATCCACCATATATATGATAAGGAATAGAACTATATGTTAATTGTTGTTCTATATTTCTTGATACATAATTTTGTCTATATAAAATACATATATCTTTATATTGATATCCTTCATTTAATAGTTTTTTTATTTTTGCAGCAACATATCTTGATTCTGTATCTTGATCTGGTGCATCATAATAAACTACTTCTCCATCAAATTTAGATTCTGTATATAAGTTTTTTTCAATTCTATTAAAGTTATTTTTAATAAGCTTGTTTGCAGTATTCAATATTTTTTTTGTAGATCTATAATTTTTTTCTAAAACAACTGTTTTTACATTTTTAAAAAAATCTACATATTCATTAAAGATATCATCATATGCACCTCTTCAAGAATATATCATTTGGTCTGGGTCTCCAACTGCAAAAACGTTGTCTTTTGTTAAAGATAATAATTTAATTATTTCTAGTTGGTCAGAGTTTGTATCTTGAAATTCATCTACTAAGATATAGTCAAATCTATTTTGTCATTTTATTTTCACATTTTGATTAAATAATAATAATTTAAGAGTGTATTTTATTAAATCATCAAAATCTAGCATATTATTTTTCTCTAAATATTGAACATATCTTTTGTAAACAACAGAAACTATATTCTTTTTATAGTTATTGAAATCAGCTGTAATAATATCTTCTAATTCTTCATAGCATTCTTCAAATGGTGTTTCATTAGATTTTAATTTAGATATATATGAAAGACAATTTTTGTAACTTAATGATGACTTATCGAATTTGTATTCATTATATAAGTCTCTTAGTAAAACTAATTGATCTTCATTATCAATGATATTGAAATTACTTTTTATATTAGTTAAATTTAAGGAATCTATGTCTTCTCTTAAAATTCTTAGACAAATCCCATGGAATGTCCCGATGTAGGGAAAAGATGCATTAGGAATCAAACTATTAATTCTTGTTTTCATTTCATTAGCAGCTTTATTTGTGAATGTAAAACCTAGTATTCTTTTAGGATCATATCCTAAATCTAATACTAGGTATACAACTCTATAAGTCAATACAGATGTTTTACCACTTCCTGCACCAGCAACAACTAATAGTGAATCACCATTGTATGTTATTGCTTCATGTTGTTTTTCATTGAATTTATCATATCTATCTGTCATTATTCATCTCCTATAACATCATCAATATTTATTTCACCTGGTAAATTATATTTAATTTTATTTTTTTTATTTTTGTAATGTAAATGAACCTCTGGTTCATCACTTCCACTTACATCTACCATTTTAATAACTACAGTATTTGAAATATGATCTGTAAATGTTCTTTTTCTACTAAAAAAGATAACATTTAATATTATTAATGAATTAACAATCATTAATACTGAAAACAATGAATTAAAAATAATTGCAATAGGATTTACACTATTTGCTATTTGTTCTGTATTCAAAATATTTTTAATATATTCTCTAGTTAGTTCTGGAGTTGTTAATGATAATATTCCTAACAAAATAAAAATAATAGCATATGAAACTATGGTTATAGATTCTCTTAATATTAACTGAGATAAAAACACAAAATCTAAATGCTTTAGTCATTTTCTTGAAGTTAGTATTTTTAAATTAACACTGTAAATCCTTATTTTAAACATCTTAGAAAAAATTGTGTAACCACCACTTAAAAATGGAACAAAAATAAAATAAATTAGTAATAAAGATCCAAAAATCATTGTGATTAATGCAAACTTTCACATTGGAAATGTGTCTATTTTTTCATCTTTAAAAATAGCAAAAAATAAACCAGTAGCAAACAAAATTACTACTAATAAATCCAAGAATCTTGTGCTAATTCTCGATAAAGCACTAGCTAAGTTATATTTTTGTTTGTTAGATGATTTATTTTGATTAGATGACATTTAAACTCCAATTAACCCATATATTTTTTAACATAACTTGGGGAAGGTTTGAAATTTTGAATATATTCTTTTATAGAATGATTTTTAATTAAACTAATATTTCTATTTCTTTTATAACCATTATCTATTTTGTCTATCATTTCATTAGCTTTGTTTATAGCTATTGTTAAGACTTTTTCACTTTGATAACTTTCAAACATTTTTCCTAAAAAATCACATAGACACAATTTAGAAAGTCATAATTGAAATCCTGTTTTAGTATCCTCATCAATATTAGAATCAGTTATTCTCTCTGATAATTCAAAAGCTGATTCCAATATATCATACAAATTGTATGAGAAAATTTCGATTTTATTTTTAGGATTTTCTAATTTTATAAATTGTTTATTAATATAGTAAGCACTTTTTGCCATTGATACAACTTGAAATAAATATACAGCATACATATTTTTATAATTAACAAATCTTATCTTATTAGAATTTAAAAAATCTTTTCTTATTACTTTATTTCTTAAACTTAAACTACTATTAACTATTCAATTTAATATATTATCATCATTGATTTCCATATCTTCTGTGAAGATATTATCCTCAGGAGAAGAAGAAATTTTGAAACTTATATAATCAAATTTTTTTTCATTAATTTTTTGAAAAATTTTTTCAACAAAATCCGGTTCAAAAATATTTTTTGCTTCAGCAAAATATACATAATCACCCTTAGCTTTTTCTAAACAAAGGTTGTAACAAAATGATCTTCCATAGTTTTCAAATAATCTTATCAATGTTATTCTTTTACTTGATATATCAAATTTATTTAATATCTCTTTTGCTTCATTAGTGGCACAATCATCAACTAAAATTATTTCAAAAGTTTTTTTAGTTTGATTAAAAAGAGATTCTAATGATTTTTTTAATGATTTTATACCAGAATAAATATGATAAATTACTGTTAATTTCATGAATTCCCTCTTGTTTGTTATATAGATATTTTAATTATAATAATATAATTATCTATTTTTTGAGTATTTAAAAATCTTTTTTAACTAATAAATAATTTTTTGTCTAGATTCTCTTTTCCCGTCTCTTTCTTTAATAGAATTTCTCTTATCATGAAGTTTTTTTCCTTTTACAAGAGCTATTTCCATTTTTAATTTATTATTTCTTCAATACAACTTTGATGGCACTATTGTTAGTCCTTCTTTTTTTGTTTTAAGTTGGTATTTTAATATTTCTTTTTTGTGTAATAAAAGTTTTCTAGTTCTTAAAGGATTAACGTTGTATATATTTCCATGAGAATAGGGAGCAATATTCATATTTAATACAAAAGCTTCATTTTTTTTAAAAATAATATATGAGTCTGAAATATTGGCATTATTTAAATGTATAGATTTTACTTCTACCCCTTTTAACTCAATTCCTGCCTCATTTTTTTCTATGACTTCATAATTAAAATTTAATTTTTTATTATATAAAATTACTTTCATATTTCTCCTAAACTAGATTTACATATATAAATATTAAGAAATTATTTTTATAATAATTTATATATTTAACTTTTTAAAGGATTTATGTGAAGATAGCTTTTATTTGTTTAGGAAATATTTGTAGATCACCAATGGCTGAATTTATAGCAAAAGATTATGTCAAAAAGAATAATTTAATAAATATAGATATAACAAGTGCTGGAACTGCTGGTTATCATGATGGTGAAGATATGCACCGTAAAACTAAATCATTATTAATATCTAAAAACATTGATTGCACTGGATTTGTTAGTAAAAAAATAAGCAAAACATTATTTGAAAACTCAGATGTAATTTTTGTTATGGATGATTCAAATTATGAAGACGTTATTAATGAATTTGGTGAAAATCCAAAAATAAAAAAAATTACAGATTATTGTACAAATAAAAACATCAAATATGTACCAGATCCTTGATACACCAACAATTTTGATGAAGTATATTCTATTCTTTCAGATGCAATATTGAACTTTTTTGAAAGTATAAAAAAATAAAAAAGCCATTTCTGGCTTTTTTTAATTTTGTGTGTTTTCTTTCATAGGCACTTGACGGTTTAAAATATTTTGAATTGTTATAGATACTTTAAACTTAGTGATGATTCATTGAGTAATTTTTTCTTCTAAAATAATGCTTTTAATTTCAGCAAATTTGTTTTTATCATTTAAGTACTGATTTATTGAATTATTTGTTGATTTGTAATATTGATCAAGATATTTTTTAACATCTTCATCTGAAACATCGATTTGATTTTCACTAGATAATGAATTAAAGATTAAACCTTTTTGAACTAATTTCTTAGATAAATCTTCAATATGTTCTTTTGTAGTTTCTGGTGGAAATTGAGTTTTTAATCTTGTTTGAATTTCTGATAATTCTGAAGAGTCAAAATTAAATTCATAACAAGTAACTAAATAAGACATTACAATATTGAAAGCATTTTCTTTGATTATAATATTGTCTATTTGAGTTCTAATAAATGAATCAGAAGCATCTTTATAAACTTCTTTTAATTTTGCAACATGCATCTCTATAGCTTTTGGATCTGCAAATAATTGTTCTATAATAAAGGCTTTATCGTAATTGATTTTTTCCTTTTGAACAGCTTGTGATTTAAAATTTAACATAATTTAATCCTTAAGATTGTTTTGACTTTATTATACTAGATTTTTAGATTCTAAAAAAGTTAAAAATTCATAGCTAATTTGTGAGTAATTTATTTTGTTAAATGTTTTTTCATCAACATAACCATTTAATATTTTTTTCATCTTCTTAACTTTTTTTGCTTCTTCATCATCATTTTCAAAATCCATATAATAAACAAAAAAATCTTCATAATAAAGAGTTTCTGCTATTACATAATCTGAGCAAAAACAAAATGAATGATGTCTTGTTAGTTCAATTGGTTTATCATATTTTCCAATTTCATAAAAAATTAAAATAGTTTTATTTTCTAACTCTGTTTGATTGCTGTATAAACCGAATTTGATTAATGATGTATCAATAGTTTTAAATTTCTTTTTTAAAATTTTTAAAATTTGCCTTTTAACTTCTAATAGTCCAGATTCAAAATTAATCTTAATCATTTCATCTTTTGTATTTAATAAAAAATAAATATTGGCTCTATTGTTAGCATCTATGACAAAATTTCTTACAAATTTCAATCACTCAGTCTCCATGTTCAAATCAGATGGGAGTTTTTTCATCTTAGATATTTCAAAAACTACATTTATTTTATTTTCCATGTTTGATAACCTCTGTTTCTAGAAGTTTATTTTTAAGTACTTCATCCTTTATTTCGTGATACAACATTTGTCTTTTTATTGAATTTTCAATAAGTTTCAAAATGCTTTCATAATTCTTTAATTCTTTTTCTGATTTTTTAATACTATCATACACTGCATTTTTAGAAACATTATTGTTTTCTGCTATTTCATTTAATGATAAATCTTCAAAATAATAGTTAGTTAGGTATTCTAATTGTTTTTTTGTTAAAAGTCCACCATAACAATCTATTAATAAACTTATATTAGATAAATCTTTCATTTATAATTCAAGTTCCTTTGTAATACCTACAATAAATCTTTCTAAATCAAATGAAGATAAATCATCGATTTTTTCACCTAATCCAATATATTTAACAGGAATATTGAAATTATCTTTAATAGATAAGATTATTCCTCCTTTAGAAGTTCCATCCATCTTAGTTAAAATTATTCCAGTAATTGAACTTATTTCTTTAAATGCTTTAGCTTGAATAATTCCAGATTGTCCAAGTGTTGCATCTAAAACTAATAACGATTCATGGGGGGCAGATTTATCAAATTTATGAATAACATCATGAATTTTTTTAAGTTCTTGCATTAGATTTACTTTGTTGTGTAATCTACC
>JARHZT010000007.1 GCA_029258015.1 Malacoplasma sp.
ACACCTAAAATTTCATAATAATTTTTACTTCTAATATTTTGCATCATTTTCATTTATATATTAAAACACTTTTTACTTATTTTTTTAAAATAAAACAAATATTCTATTAAAACTTTTACTTAAAAAAATAAAAAACAACCCTATTTAAGGGTTGTTTTTGATATGAATATTTAATAATAATTAGGATAAATTATTATTAAATTAATTACTTTGAAGTTCCCTGATTATTGTTTTGTTGTGATTGGTCTTGACCATTTTCTGCTTGATTATTACCTCCAGATTGCCCTCCTTCATTTCCATTAGGTTGACTAGAAGGTTTTAATCATGTAGGATCAATTCCTAATACTATTTGATACGTTTGTCCATTTGGTTTATTTTTATCAACAAAAACATCAAATGTTATAGAATGCATCGTTTCATTTTCTAATGCCTTTTTAAATGCAACATTTTTTATAGAATTTTTCACATTTTCCGGATTTAAAACTATAGCTTCAACAATTTTATCTTTATCTTTTTTATTTTCTGGATTTTCATTTCCAGCTAATGGATGATTAAAAAATGTTTCTCATTGTTCCAATGTTCCTTGTTTTAAATTTTCCAAATTCAACTCAATATTAATATTTTCTTGTGGTTGTGGTGCCCCTTGTTCAGGAACTTCTGGTTGAGTAACTTCTGGTTGAGTAACTTCTGGTGTAAAAAAATCTTTAACAATCGAACTTGGAGCAAAAATTTCTTCATTTATAATAGAAGAGTTAGAAGTATTTTTATTTCTACTATTAGTTTTATTATCTTCGTACATTAAATCTGAAATTTTAATTCCATAACCTAATAAACCACCATATTTTGAGTCTTTTTCTGTTTGAAAAGCTTCAACTTGTTCAAAAATACTTTTTTCATTATCATCTTTATTACCTACATATAGTTCATATAAGTCTTCTACATCGATTTCGAATTTTTGTCCCTCCACTGAACTATCTTTATTTTTAAGTTCTTCTAATAAATTAGTTATTTTTTTAATTTCAACTGATGTAGCAAACTTAGGAACTAAAGTAGCAGTTTTATCTTGAGTTTCTTCTTCTTTAGTTTTATTATCACCATCTTTACTTTCGACTTCTTTTTCAACCATATAAGTTACTTTTAAACCAACTTTAATTTTATTATCTTCAAATTTTACATTATCCACTTTTATATTTTGAATTTCAGCTTCTATTTCAACTTCACTAGTGCCATTATCTTTTTCATAATTAAACTCATAAATTTCATAAAATTTACTTAACACATTTGTAAAATCTTTTTGCATTGCTTTTACACCATTTTCATTAGATGGAAAAGCTTCTTTAAATGAGTCAATTGCCTTTTTTTGAGCATCATCATTTAAATTTGGATCAAGAATAAAAATATTATTTGATGTTGTAGTATTTCTAAAAATTGTCTGTTTCTTTGGATTAAATGTTTTTTTATTAACCTCACCTGGCTTAAAGTCCGGTTTAACAATACCTCCATTTTGACTACCAGAATTTGAACCATCACTAGATTGTGATGTTGAACATGAAGTAATTATTAATGGCGCTGCAATAGTTAAAGCTGCTGCAAACGGCATTAACATAAATAGTTTCTTTTTTAATTTCATATATGAAATCCTTCCTTTTTTTATAAAAACATTATATATCTTTAAATAAAAAAAAATCAAAAAAAATGAACTTGTTCAAAATTATTCATTTTTACAAGTACATTTTTTATATTTTATTTTTGTTTTTTAACAACAAAATAATTAATTGTTGGAAATGTTAATGTTCATATAAAAATTGATCAAAACATAATAGCATCGTAAGCCTTATACCATTGTCAATTTTCATTTCCAAAGAATAATCCAGAGCTTGATGGTGTAAATAATGGTTTAGTACTTACAACATACATATTTTCATAAAAGAAGATAAAACAAAATACAACTAATATGAAAGTAATTGCTATTATAGATGTAAACATAAACCCTTTAACTTGCTTACATTGTTTTTTAGTATATCTATCTTTAATACCTAATATCATCGTATAAGCATATACTAAAAAGAAAATAACAACCGGTGCATTTGTTGCACTATCTAATATTGCATCATTATTCATAACAACCGATGGAATTCCGAATAATATAATATAAAACATTATTTGTATTGCATACAATGTTAACCCGCCAAGATTTTCCCTTTTTTCATTCAATTTATTAAAAAATGAATGAAACATTATTTTTTTATCTTCAACTAGTGATTCACAACTTCTTAATGTACCCATTGAAATTGCATTAGTTACAAAGATAGCACTTAAAGTAATCAAAATATTAATAGTAATACTTATACCATCTATTGCTGTTTGATTACTCTTACCTATTATTGTTGAAATTATTCCAGCAGCATCACCAGTTCCTGTTAATCCAGCTGCAATTGAAATAGATACATATACAATTGCTGAAATAATAATTGTTACAACTGCAACTAATGGTACTGTTTTTTGCGGATTTTTTACATCATTACCTAAATTACCAACAACTAAGAATGAATCAAAAGAGAATAAGATAGCAGGCAATGATAAAAATACACCTGATAAATTAAAACTATTTGATACTGGTACACCAATAACTGGTAATCCTGTTTCTGTATTAATTCCTCCATTACCATTAATATTTGGAGTAACTAAATCAGGTCTATCTAAAATATGAGAGTTATTTGCCCCAATAAATCCTATAATAATCACTAATACTAATGGAATAATCTTAGATATTGTTCCAACTATTTGAAATTTAGCTGAATTTTCGATTGAAAAATAATTAAAGCAAGAGAGTAATACTAATATTAACATCCCAGATAAAAATACCCAATAAAATGGTATAGGATCTGCATTTGCTCCATTTACTGCTTTATTAATAGCAGTAAATAAACCTTCAACTGCTAAGATAGGTATTACAGAACATAATATTGAAAAATAAACACTAGAGTGAGCAATTTTAGCAAATCACCCTTGTTTCTCTCCACCTAATACACCAATTCAACCAGATAAACCAGATTTCCCTACTTTTGAAGATGATATTTCAGAGAAGCTGTATGCTGCTGATAAAGAAATAATAGATGCAAGGATTCACGAAACAATTAAGCTTCAAAAACTAAATGTATTTTCATCAATCATTTGCGCTTTTATAACACTTATATTTTTTAGAAAAATTCCAATTCCTATAACCGATCCTAAACATATGGATAGTGCTGCAAAGAAACCGATTTTTCTTGCGGTTTTTACATTCATAATTTTTCCTTTTTAAATTACTTTATATTGTATATAAACTATATTAAAAAATATATATTTTTTAATATAAATATTTAGAGATATCTATTATTTTTGTTGCAATAGATTCATAAAATTCTGGTTCATGAGAAACTAATAAAATAGTTCCAGCATAATTTTTTAATGTCTCTTTTAAAACTTCTTTAGCTTGAACATCTAAATGGTTAGTAGGTTCATCTAAAATAATGAAGTTTGTAGGTTTTTGAGATAACAAGCATAACTTAACTTTTGCTTGTTCTCCCCCAGATAAAGATGTAATACTTTGCATTACATCTTTATTTGATAAACCATGTCGGGCAAGGATTGTTCTTATTTCTTTTTCATTAAATTTAGGATATACTTCTTTAACAATATCTATTGGAGTATATGAAGGATTTTCTCATACTAAATCTTGTTCATAATATATCTTTTTAATAGTATCTGAAAAACTGAATTGTCCTTCTAATGGTTTTATTATCCCCATTAATGTTTTTAATAATGTAGATTTACCTATTCCATTAAATCCTTTAATAACTACTTTATCTTGTCCAGATATTGTAAAACTTATATTTGAAATTAATTTATTATTTGGATATCCAATAGTAAGATTATTAATTTCTAGTTTTTGTTGAGGTGAACAACTTATTAGATTGAAACTAAAATTTGGTTTTGGTCTCTCTTGAGCTGGAGGTGCCATTTTCTCCATTCTTTCAAGTTGTTTTCTTCTCCCTCTAGCATTTTTACTATTAGATCCTGCTATATTTCTTCTAATAAAATCTTCCATTTTATCAATTTGTTTCTTTTGTTTTTCATATCTTTTAGAATAATCATCAACCATTAATTCTTTTTGTTTTAAATATGATGAATAATTCCCTGTAAATTTTGTAAAAGTATGGTTATTAATTTCTAAAATGTGAGTTGTAATTTTATCTAAGAAATTCATATTATGTGAAACTACTATAAAAGCTTTATCAAAAGAATTTAAATAATCTGCTAATCAATCAACGTGTGATGTATCTAAAAAGTTTGTTGGTTCATCAAGCAATAATACATCAGGTTTTTCTAATAATAGTTTAGCTAAAATAACTTTAGCTCTTTGTCCACCAGATATTTCTGAAATTCTTTTATCTAAACCAATAGCCGTAACACCTAACCCACTAGCTACTTTTTCAATCAAAACATTTAAATTATAAAAATCTTTTGATTCTAAAATAGTTTGGATTTCTACTGCTCTATCAAATTGCTTTTCATCATCAACACTTTTTTCATAACATTGAATCATTTCATTTTCTAAATCATGTAATTCTTTAAATGCTAATTGTAAATATTCATTAATAGTTAAATCTTTATCTATATCAGCATATTGATCTAAATATCCTATATCAGTTTTATTTTCTCATTGAATTAAACCATCATCCGGAGATACTTTTCCCATACAGATTTTAATTAATGTTGATTTACCAACACCATTTTTACCAACAATCCCTAAATGTTCTTTTGGATTCAATGTGAAATTACAATTATCATATAAAGTCTTTTCACCTATTCCATAAGATAAATTTTCAATTTTTAATAAACTCATATAAATTTCCTAAAATAAACAATCCTTTTAATGATAATAAAAAAAGTCACTTTCTTAATATAAAAAATAAAGTGACTAAATTAAGTTAAATGGGTTTTGATTATTAATATATCAACCCTCTATATAAATTCTTGTTTTCTTAAGATTGTTAGTTTTATCTTTTCATGAATAATTATCATTAGGTAAAATCATAGCATCTACATAAGCTTTATATGAAGAATCAAATTTCTTGGCAAATCTACCAAAAAAAGCTGAATCTTTTATAAAGTTATCTATTTTTAGATTCTTGTGTTTTTTCTCGAAAACATTTTTTATCATTTCATAACTTTGGTCATCAAATATTTTTTCTTTAATATCATCGCTATAAAAAAATTCTTTAGATCATCACAATTGCAACACATATGAATCACAATACTTAACATTACTTATTGATTCTTTACCTGATAGATTATCTAATTTTACTCAAATGTTTTTATATTTAGTACCATCTGGAAAATATGAATCATTATTAGCTTCTACTTTCATTAAAGTACTATATTTATCATTTTCATATTTAAATATATTTTTAAAAACTAAATTTACATTTTGATATTTGTTTTCATTAAATAAATTTTTTATAAATGAATCTACATTAGTTTTGTCTTTGAAATATTGTTTTAAATATTCAAGGTTTAATACATTAATCTCAAGTTTGTTTTTATAAGTATCAATTAATGGAGCTTTAGCAAAACTTTCATTAATACTTTTTATGTTGATATATACAATAATTTCTTTTTCAAAATTTGTACCATCATTTCAAAAGTGATTTTTTTCTGGTAAAGCTAGTATTTTAATTGTTGCTGTGTTTTTATTAATAAGTTTGAATGAATCATTTTGAATTTTAAGATTAGCAAACTTAATCACATCACTATTAATTAAATTTTCATAGTTTAAAAATGCTTTTTCGTTTTCTGCTATAAATTTTTTTAAATTATCATTATCAAATGTTTTTAGCATCATTGCTTTTTTAAACTTTAAATAAGAAGGTACAAACGCATTTCAAACATTTATGTTAGCATTATGGTTTACTTCTACATTTTCAAATGGAATTAATAAGTTTTTAGCTGTGTTTGTATAATCAGATCAATAATATCCTTCTTTAGGTTTTATTTGAAACATTGCACAATATACTTTTCTATTATCAATAATCTTTTCAACTGTTTGATTTTTAATAATATCTATATCTACTGTGTTAAATGGTTTAAAATCATCATTTATGTTTTTTTCTATTTCAATATATTTTTCATAATCAAAAATAGCTTTATTAAAACCTTCTAAAGTGTTTTCTGATATTTCAAATTTATGTTTATACACATAATCTTTAGCAAAGTAAGACTTTTGAACTTCTTCTTCTTTGTTTAGTTTATCAATTCTAAAATTATTATTATCTAATTTAACGACAAAAGGAATAGTGGAACCTAGTGAAAGTGCCCCAGACATACCATATAATAAGATTTTTTTAGAAATCATATTAATAGCTCCTTCCCTTTTATAAAAACTTTGTTCTATTCCTTAAAGGATACACATTATTTTAATATATTTTTTTAAAAAATATTAAACATATTAATAAAAAAAGAATAAGACATGCTTATTCTTTTAATGTATTGTATCTAGATTGCTTTCTAATTTAATTTTGCTATTCCCTTTTTCATCTTTTTGAATATCAAATATATTGATATATTTAGAGTTATAAATTTTCATCTTATTGAAAAAGTGATTATTTAAAGCAAACAATTGAAAGTTAGTACCATTAATAGATTCTTTTTCAAATGCTTTAATAATTTCAAAAAATATTTCCAATTGAATATTACTTGCAAAATCATCTATAAATAAAATTGCATCTTTTTTTCTATAACGATTAAATAAAACTATAAATAAAAATAGTTTTACTTCCCCTTTAGATAATTTAGATGAATTTATTACTTTAAGCATTTCATGTTCACTATCTTTTGAAATTAAATTAATACTATAGCTTCCTGTTAGTTTATTATGATATTCAAGTTTGAAATCATCAATATTAATTTTTACTCTTTTTAATAAATCTAAAATATCTTTTTTACTATTTAATAATTCATCATAAGGGAATGAAAAGTTTTTAAATCCTAAAAAGTCTTTATATTCAAAAAACTCTATCTTTTTTAGAATTTCAGTAAATTCTTTCATATATTCTGCTTTTGATATGTTTGAGATATATGAAATAATTGAATTCTTTTTATCTATTCCCTTAAATGAAGGATTATATTCAATTTCTAAATCTTCATAATTAACTATGACTTCATACATAGTTTCTATTCTTTCATCAATCTCATCATGATCTATAAGTTCTTTATCAAATAATTCAATTCATTCATCTAATAAACCATTTATCTTATATGAAAGCTTTTCATATAGACAGTAGTGTTTATTAAATGCTCATTCATATTTATAAGAGAACTCACCACTATCAAAAACAATTTCAACTTCTGTAAAGTTTTTACTTGAAGTTAGGAATTGAGTGCATATATTAGGGTTAAAATGATCTCACATTCTTTCACCAGACAATACAGATAAATCATCACCAAAATAGATTCATCTTCTCATGTAGTATATTGTAGTTTTTAATAAATCAAATATTGCAGTTTTACCAGTACCTGGTACTCCAAATATTAAATTAATTTTCTTTTTTGCTTCTGTGTCTTCATTAGAATATACAACTATATTTTGTTCATCTAAAAAACAAGATGAATTTTTAAACTTTATACTTTTAATCATGTTTGCACCTATATATATTTTATTAGAAAACAAACAATAAAAAAACACCACTAATAAAGTTTTAGTGATGTTTTGAATAAATAAATGGCGCGCCTGAAGAGATTTGAACTCCTGACCCTGCGCTTAGAAGGCGCATGCTCTATCCACTGAGCTACAGGCGCATAACATATAATATTATATAGAAAAAATCGCTAATATCAAACAAAAATTATAATATTATACATTTAAATTATTTTTTATTAAATACTCATTTCTTTTAGTAAATTTGATAAATCCTTTTTACTCATAATATCTTTATTAACTAATGTCTTATTAGATACTAACCTATTGTATTGTTTAATTCCTATGTCATGGGCTTCTATTCCAGAGTTTGAAGCAGAATAGTTATTTAATAATATTGGTATTATACCTATTTCAAAAAAATCTACACATGTTTTTAATACACAGCATTCTGTATCCATTCCACATAAAAAAACATACTCAGGTAAAATACCATCATTAGCTTTTTTTAAAAAATCTATCATTTGTTGATTAACAGCTCCATAAACATCTTTTGTTAAAGTGTAATCATATCTTAATCCATCAACATAATTTATTTCTTGTTCATCTGCAAGTCTATATCATTTTTGTAGTTTAGTAAATAAATTAGTTTTAGATTCTAGATTATTAAAATATTGAGTTGCTATACATATATCAAATATATTTGAATTTGAAAGATCAACAATTTTTTTAGAAACATCAGCAGTTTCTTTAGTTGTCACAAATCCATTTTGATTATCAATCATTATTAAAATATTTTTATTCATAATATTTCCCAAAAATCAATTTAAGAATATTGTAAATTTTTTTATCCTTTTTTAATTATTAAATATATGAAATATGGAGAAGCAATTAGTGGTATTAATGATGAAGTATTTATATTTGTGTTTGTTAATAAATTTCTATTAATAAAAAATGTTAATGAAAGAATTATAAAAGATATTAATCCACTAGTAGGAAATGTATATCTATA